>JAWXUN010000149.1:0-4984 GCA_044426425.1 Clostridia bacterium
TGTTGGAGTTGCTTCTGTTGGCTGTTCTGTTATGAGTTATGATTATTTTTCTTGCGACGTTGTTCAAGCTCCTCACGGAAGAGCACCAGCTGTTGCAACAGGACTAAAAAGGTCAATAGATGACAGCGTTATTTTCACATATCAAGGCGACGGCGACTTGGCAGCTATCGGAACAGCTGAAACAGTTCACGCAGCTGCAAGAGGTGAAAATATCACAGTTATATTTATCAACAACGCAATTTATGGCATGACTGGCGGACAAATGGCTCCAACAACTTTGCCAAACCAAATCACACAAACAAGCCCTTATGGCAGAGATGTCAGCACTGCGGGTTATCCAATCAGAGTTTGCGAAATGCTTGCAACTTTAGACGGTGTTGCACTAGCACAAAGAACAAGTGTTGACACAGTTAAGAATATAAAAGCGACAAAAGCTGCGATTAAAAAAGCTTTTCAAAACCAAATTGATAAAAAAGGATATTCAATTGTAGAAGTCCTTTCGACTTGCCCAACAAACTGGGGTCTTTCTCCAGCAAAATCACTCGATTGGTTAAGAGAAAATATGATGCCTTACTATCCTTTGGGAATATACAAAGAAAAAGGAGAATGATGATGAAAGATTTTAATTTAGTTATTGCTGGTTTTGGCGGACAAGGTATTTTGTTTGCTGGAAAAGTTGTGGCTTATGCTGGACTTATAAACGAAAAAGAAATATCTTGGTTGCCATCTTATGGCCCTGAGATGAGAGGTGGCACAGCGAACTGTTCAGTTTGTATTTCTGATATAGAAATTGGCTCGCCACTTATAACAAATCCAAATATTTTGATTGCTATGAACACTCCATCACTTGATAAATTTATTGATGATGTCGAAACAGGCGGAACAGTTATCATTGATAGTTCACTTATCGAGAAAAAAGTTGAGAGAGATGACCTTAATGTTTTCTATGTTCCTGCAACAAAAATGGCAGAGGACTTGGGACTAAATGGTCTTGCGAATATCATTTTAATTGGAAAACTTTTGAAAGAAACAAAGTTTGTCACAAAAGAGCAAATACACGCATCAATCGAAAAATGCGTGCCTGCAACAAAAGAAAAAATGATTAATTTTAATAAACAAGCCATAGAATTAGGACTGGAAAATTAATGCAGTATTGTTTTAAATGTAAAAATATTTGTGATGAAGAAACAATGGTTTGCCCTCATTGCAAAAGAAAAACAGGTCTGAGAACAGCAAAAGACAGCGACATGGTGTATTTTATAAAGACAACAGAGTTTGAAAGTTCTGAAATTGACGAACTTTTTTCTAACTATTCCTTGAATTTTGAAATAAAACCATATAAAACGGGCATAGTATCAAGTGTGTACGATTGCACATATATGCCAACAGACAAAGAAATTTTCGTGAGTTTTGCTGACTATAAAACAGCAAAAAAATTATACGATAGCATGAGTGTCGAAGAAGAAGAGCAAATTCCAGAGCCACCAAGCAAAAAAGATTTAGTAAAACAAGCAGTGCTCATAATAGCTTTTTTGAGCATAGTGACACTGGTGGTTTTGGGAACAGATGCAATAACAACATTTATAAAATCGCTGTTTTAATATTGCCCGTGTTCATCGTATTTTCACAACTTCCCCACAAAGGGTTTAATATATTTTAAAAAAATAGGAGAAAAAAATGGCAAGTCATAGAATGGACCGTGCGAACGAAGATATAAGACGAGAAATTATGGCTATCATGAGAACAGTCAAAGACCCAAGAGTTTCTGAGTGTTTCATGTCAGTTGTAAGAGTCGAGGTAACAAACGACTTATCTTATTGCACAGTATACGTAAGTACAATCGAGGGTATAGATAGAACAAAAGAAGCTGTAAAAGGTTTGAAATCCGCAGCTGGATATATCAGAAGAGAATTGGGACTTGCACTTAAATTAAGACACACACCACAACTGATTTTTAATGCAACAGACTCAATTGAGTATAGTGCAAATATAAATAAATTACTAAACGATTTCCACAAAGACGAGGAAATAGATGAATAATTTAATAGAAATAGCAAACGAACTAAAAAAACGTGACGATTTTCTTGTAATTTCCCATGCATCACCAGACGGCGACACACTCGGCAGTGCAACTGCTCTGATATTGGCACTTAGAAAAATAGGCAAAAGAGCAAATTTTGCCTGTGCTGATGTCCCACACAAAAATTTTAGCTTTATGTTTTCTAGCTTTGAAAATGAAGATTTTGAGCCAAAAACTTTTGTTAGTGTAGATGTTGCTGACGAAAAATTGCTTGGAAAACTACAAGGTGAATATCAACTTGATATTGCAATCGACCACCACAAAAGCAATAATGTAAATGCTGTTTTAAAATATGTTGACGACAGCAGTGCATCAAATACTATGATTATTTATGAGCTTATAAAGCTTTTGAATATCGAGATTTCAAAGGAAATTGCTGATGGTTTATACACTGGTCTTGCAACAGACACAGGTTGTTTTAAGTTCTCTAACACAAGTGTAAGGGCACATAACATAGCTGCTGATTTAATTGCACTTGGCTGTGATTTTAACGAAATTAACAAAAAAATGTTTGATACAAAAACTCTCGCAAGCATCAGAATTGAGAGTGAAGTTTTTTCTAAAATGGAATTTTTTTATGATAATAAAATTCTACTTGCAAAAATTTCTGTTGAAATGCTCAAAAAATTCTCTGCTGATAGCGAGGACTTAGTCGCTATTCCGTCCTTAATTCGTAGTATAGAGGGTGTTCTTATCGGAATTACTATGAAAGAAAAAGAAGACGGAATGTGGAAAGTTTCAGTTCGTGCAATTGCTCCAGCAAATGCAAACTTAATCTGCCAAAAACTTGGTGGTGGCGGTCATGCAGGTGCAGGTGGCTGTGCACTGACAAAAG
Organism: Clostridia bacterium; assembly: GCA_044426425.1. GTDB lineage: Bacteria > Bacillota > Clostridia > Oscillospirales > Acutalibacteraceae > SIG603. The sequence goes on from JAWXUN010000149.1 coordinate 2,916, forward strand.
ACTACGAAGAGTCAAAAGCGATGATGTTAAAGGCTTGCGACGAATATATGAAGGAGTTTGGACTTTGACAGGAGTTATAGTTGTAAACAAAGACAAAGAATTTACTTCTTTTGATGTTGTCGCAGTTATGCGTGGTATATGCAAGACTAAAAAAATTGGACACACAGGCACTCTCGACCCAATGGCGACAGGTGTTCTGCCAGTTTTGTTAGGCTCTGCAACAAAGGCTTGCGACCTTATCCCTGATAGCGACAAGGCTTATCAAGCTGAGTTCAAAATTGGACTAAAAACAACGACAGGCGATATTTGGGGCGAAGTGAAAGAAGAAAAAGAAACTCAGTTAAGTTTTGAGGATATCAACAATATCTTAGATAATTTTAGAGGTGAAATTTTTCAAATTCCTCCTATGTACTCGGCTGTTTCGGTGGGTGGGCAAAGGCTATATAAACTTGCAAGACAGGGGATTGAGGTTGAAAGAGAAAAGAGAAAAATTTTCATTTCAGAATTAAATCTCTTAGATTTTGACGGTGAAAAGGGCAATTTATACATAAAATGCTCAAAAGGAACATACATCAGAACGCTGATTGAGGACATTGCAGAAAGCCTTGGTGCTCTTGCGACAATGACAAATCTAACAAGAACAGAAGCCTGTGGATTTAGCGAAAAAGATGCTCTTAGCCTAGATGAATTAAGAGTTTTGATGAAAGAAAACAAGCTAGAAACAGTGCTTAGAGAAACAGAAACGCTCTTTGAAATTTACCCTGTTGTGAATGTTTCAGAAGCACAAGAAAAAAGATTTTCTAATGGTGGATTTTTGAGTATCGCAAGACTTTCGGACATAAAAACAGAGGTGAAAAACGGAGATGTTTTTCGTGTTCATGGAAGCCATGTGTACAGAAGTGCTTTTTTAGGTCTTGGAATTGTTGAAGAAGAAAATCTAAAATTTTTGAAAAAATTTATTTAAATGGAAAACATAATGGAAAAGAAAACTGCCCTTGCGATAGGTGCGTTTGATGGTTTGCACAGAGGACACACAAAACTTGTAAAAATAGCTTTATCTCAAAAAGGCTTAGAGCCAGCTGTTTTGAGTTTTAGAGAAAATCCCTCGGCAGATTTAATCGGCAAAACCGCCTATATAATCACTCAAGAAGAAAAAGAAGAAATTTTGAAAAATATGGGTATAGAAAAACTTTTTATACTCGATTTTTGTGATATAAAAAACCTAAGTGCCAAAGATTTTTTCTATGAATATATAGTTAAAAAATGTGGAGCAAAAAAAATTATCTGTGGCGAAAATTTTCGTTTTGGCAAAAAAGCCAGCGGAAATATAGAGCTGTTAGAGAGCCTTTGCAAACAGAACGACATGGAGCTTATCGTTGCTGATTACGAGTGTTTTGATAATGAAATAATCAGCTCAACTAGGATTAGAAAAGCTGTTGAAAATGGCGAAATGAAGATTGCAAAGTCTATGCTTGGCAGAGATTTTGGCTTTAATTCTGTTGTCATCAAGGGCAATCAAATTGGCAGAACTATCGGCACACCAACAATCAATCAAATTATTCCAAAAGGCTTTGTCTTGCCAAAATTTGGCGTGTATGCTTCCTGTGTGACAGTAGAAGGACGAGAGCTTTGTGGACTTACAAATGTTGGAGTTAAGCCGAGTATCGGAAAATACGAGCCGAACTGCGAAACATGGATTTTGGATTTTGAAAAAGATATGTATGGCATGAAAATCAAGGTTGAACTCATAGAATTTATCAGAGAAGAAAAGAAATTTGACAGCTTAGATAAATTGCGTGAAGAAATTGGCAAAGATGCAGAAAAAGCCAAAAATATTTTTGAAAAAACTATTTACAAATCAGAATAAATGTGATAAAATATCCTAGTGACCTCAGACACGGATAACGGACAACACCACCGTCACCTGTGTTTTTGGCATAAAATTATTAACGGCAAAAAAGCCGTAGAAAAGGTGGATTTAACTATGTTAAAGACAGAAAAACAAGAAATTATCCAAAAATACGCACGTCACGAAGGCGACACTGGTTCTCCAGAAGTTCAAATCGCTA
>JAWXUN010000150.1:0-4965 GCA_044426425.1 Clostridia bacterium
AGATGTCCACAGGCTTTGTCCAATCCTCGTAATTTCTTGGATAATACCGCAACAAATCTAGGTCTGTAAATATGCCAAGATTTGCAAAAAGCTCTGCTTTTTTCGGACCTATCCCTTTTATATATTGTATCGAACGTGCTTTAAACAAGCCAGTCACCTCCAAAAAATCATATCTCTTCTTCTAATTCCTTGATTTGTGCTTTTGCATTTTTAAGGATTTTTTTGCCCTCTTTTGTTATTACATAATATTTTCTGGACTTTCCAGCAACAGTTTTTTTCTCGCTTTCAATCAACCCATTTTCTTCTAGCCCATGCAAAATTGGGTATAATGTTCCAGCACTCATGCCATAGCCACGGTTTTTAAATTCTTCAATCAGCCAAGCACCAAAAAAAGGCTCTTTTTTTGACAGTGCCAAAATCCGTATTTCTATAAATGCAAGAAAAATTTTTCGTGATATTTTATCTTTCATACAACACCTCTTTAATTATCAAAATTTCGATATCGTCATTCGATATTATAATCATATCACAAAGAAAAAAACTAGTCAATATATTATTTGACAAGTTCCTAAAAAAGTTGTAAAATATAAGAAAATAGTTTTTTTAAGGGGGAAAATTTTTATGACTAAAAAAGAAGTTATGATAAGCGTTTTAAATCACAAAGATGCTGGAGTTATTCCGTATCAAGTTGGACTAACACAGCAAGCAAGAGAAAATTTGATTGAATACACAAAAAATCCTGACATTCTCAAAGAGCTAGACGGCTATTGTGCCAATGCATACTACTCTGGCAGACCAAGGCAAATAGAAGGAAAAGAGGGATTTTTTAAGGACGATTTTGGCGTTGTTTGGAACAGAACAGGTGCCGACAAAGACATCGGTTTGCCTGACGATTGCCTTTTTGAAGATTTTGACGACTGCGACTATGTTTTTCCTGAACCTAACGAAAAATTGTTCAGAGCCGAGTTTGAGCACCTTATGAAAAACAAAGGCGACAAATTCACCATGGCGACAATCGGCTTTGCTTTATACGAAAGACTTTGGAGCATTATGGGCATGGAAAACGCACTTATGGCAATGGTCGCAGAGCCTGAAGAGCTAGAAAAATTTTTGGACAAAATCTGTGATTACAACTGCAAAATAATTGACCTAGCTCTTGAGTACGACTTTGACGGCATTGCTTTTGGTGACGACTGGGGACAACAAAAAGGCTTGATTATGGGCATTGAACACTGGACTCGTTTTGTTAAACCAAGAATTGCAAAGATGTATAAAAAAGCAAAAGATGCTGGCAAATTTATCTTTCAACATTCCTGTGGCGATTGCAGTGAGATTTTGGGCGATTTAATAGAAATTGGTCTTGATTGTTACCAAACTTTTCAACCAGAAATTTATGATATCGTTAAAATCAAAGAAGAATATGGCGACAATCTTTCTTTCTGGGGCGGAATTTCTACCCAACGCTGTTTGCCTTATATGAGCCCAGAGGGTGTTAGAGAAGAAGCACTGAGAGTTGCAAAAATACTCAACAAAAACGGCGGATATATCTGGGCACCAACCCACGCAATTGAGTTTGATGTGCCAGCCGAAAACATATTAGCCCTAATGGATTTATTCAAAAATCAATAATCTTTTTCGTTTGAACATACCATAATAACAAGTGCTGTGATGTCGTCTGCGTGGCCGTCATTACGGCACCTTTTTGCGTATAACACTATCTCTCTTGCGAGTTCGTTTGGGTCGGTTCCGTCAAAAGAGTCAATCTCTTCTTCAATCCAATCTGTGCCAAAACTTGTTGCTCCGTCTGACAAAAGTACTATCACGTCGCCTTTTTTTAGGTTCTCAAGACTAAGCGAAAACCTTACTTCTGGCATAATTCCGACAGGCAGAGAGTCCTCTTCTATAACAAAACACCTCTTCCCTTTCTTGATAAAACTCATTGTTGCACCAGCTTTTCTGAACTCACAACGTCCTGTGTGCAAATCTATTGAGGCTATGTCGATAGTCGCCAGTGTTTCGTCCTCACTCTTTGACATCAAGGCGGAGTTCACCATTCTTAGGGCTGTGTCGTAACCTATGCCAGCCTTTAACAGACTTTCTATTATAGAAGATGCCATTGAGCCGTCCACCGCAGCCATTCCACCTGTGCCCATGCCGTCGCTGATTATTGCGATATAGTGCCCTTGGCCATCATAAAAAGAAATTGCACTGTCACCACATAGCTCACTAGCCGACTCTTGAGCCATTCCAATTGCTATGTCATAAAGCGGTTTTTGGCACATTTGTAGCTTGTAGCTGTACTGTGCGTTGCTTATGCAAGGTGGCGAAAAAATACGTCCACAAGCACGAGAAACTTCTTTGACAAGATAATTTTTGTTCAACTTTGTATCCCTCGTTTTTTCAATTTCTGCCTCTATCGTCATGCGTGAGTGTCTATCCATTCTGCAAGAAACCTCAACTGGATTAATCTCCATTTTTCTAAAAATTTCTATAACTCTTTTAGCTGCTTCTTCGTCAAAACTGTCATAGAGAGATATCTCGCTTGCCATGTCGCCAAGCATTGCCGAAGTCACTTTGAACTGCTCCGCTGCTATGTCCCTTATGTTCTCTGAACGAATTTCTGCAATTTGTCTTTCGAGAAAAAGTTTGTAAAATCGGTTGATAGAATTTTTCATTTCTGTTGCTCTGCCACAACGCTCTTTGAAATAATCTGGAAAATTCTCTATGTCAATCTCGCCTTTTGCCTTTAAATATGGTAGCAAAACAGAAAACGCATCAATTGACTGTGCCTTGTTTTTTCTCCAACAAACCGCCCTTAGGCTACAACCTGCACATATTTCTGATGTTGCCTGATTAAAGACATGGCTTGGTTTAGTTCTAGCACTTTCACTTAGTTTTTGAGAAATCTCGTCCACCGACTCCGCAACACACGTAAGAGCCTTTGAACTGTGGTTAAGTCGCATAATCAAACTGTTCCTAAGACTATCGCCAGAGAGTTTCTCTCGCCTTGAAACAAACAGAGCCTCAATTCTTCTGCTCTGTGGCAAAAGCATATATACAACTGTTGCAATGGCAACCTCAATTGCCGCACTGACAACATCTATGTCGTTGTCAATTTGAATAGACGCAACTCCGTGGGCGATTATAAAAACAATAGCACCAAAAGCCTTTGACACACCAGAAAAAATGCCAGCCATAAGTCCGCCAAGTCCATACGCACCAGAGAGATAAGAAACACCAAAACCAGAGAGTCCGCCAATTGCTCCAGCGGCAACTCCAGAAATTGCACCACCTGCAATTCCACCAGAACCAGCACAGATAAGCACCAACAAAATCATAAAAATTCTGCCAATTGAAATATCATAAATTTCGATATCGTTTGTCGATAATATGATTATTCCAATACTAACCGAAAGGCAAGCTATGTCTATATTATCAAAAACACCTGTGTATTTTTTTTCGTAAATAATTTTTATGCTACGACAAAAAAAGAACGATGCACCAGCAGACAAAAAAGCCTCTGCAACAAAAAGAGCTGGGCTACTTGTGCTTGATATGTCTATAAGACTAACACAAAGCCCTGTGGATAAAAGGGCGACAAAAGAAACTATCGGAGCAAAAAGCTGACTTTTGCTGATTTTTTTTAGCTCGCCAAGTGCCCACCTTATAGCACTAACGGCAAGGACAGTTGCTATGTACCTAAATGGCATATAGACAGCAGATGGCAAGAGATAGCCAAGCACACTGCCAACAACCGCAGAAAAGAGAAATTTTTTGGGAACTGCCGCCGTAAACGACACAGAAAACGGAGCAGAATTTCCAAAAGCCAAACCCCTTGTTGTGAGTAAGGCAAGACAAAAGCTTGATAGCATAAAGAGTGCTTTTTCAACCTCGTCGTTCGCTAGAAATTTGCTGACTTTTTTTTGAAGAGAAAATAGTTTTTTTGTTTCCAATAGATAACACCGCCTAAACATAATTTGTAGTAGCATAAAATATAGAGCTTGCCATATATGCCTTAATTGCTTATATTATACATATAAATTTGTGAAACTTATGTCTTATTGTGCGGATAGATTATGTCTTTTTATAAAGAATTCGTGCATAAATCGTATAAATTACTCATTTATATTGACAAAGACAAAAAATAATTATACAATAAGAGAAATGATTAAGGAGTGAATAAAAATGAATTATACTTTTTCGGATAGAGTGCAATCTTTGAAACCATCAGCAATTAGAGAAATTTTTAAATATGCGGCAGACCCAAGCTATATTTCTCTTTCAGCAGGCAACCCTGCACCAGAGGCTTTTCCAAAACAAGCAGTTGAAGAAATCTCTGCTAATCTTTTAAAAGAAAACCCAATTTTAGCATTGCAATATAGCTTTACAGAGGGCTATCCTGCACTTAGACAAACTCTTTCAAAATACATGAAAGACAAACATGATGTAGGAAATGAAAATGACGATATCATCATCACAAGTGGTGCTCAACAAATCACAGACCTACTTTCTAAATCAATTTTAAACGAGGGCGATGTTGTTATCTGCGAAGGACCAAGTTTTATTGGTTGTCTTAACACTTTTCGTTCTTACAACGCAAAGCTTAAGGGTGTGCCACTAGAGAGTGACGGCATAAACGTAGAGCTTTTGGAAGAGGCATTGAAAACAGAAAAAAAAGTAAAACTAATTTACGTTATTCCAAACTTTCAAAATCCATCTGGAATTACAATGAGTCTTGAGAAAAGAAAAAGAGTTTATGAACTTGCAAAACAATATAATGTTTTAATTTTAGAGGACAATCCTTATGGTGACCTTAGATATGCTGGCGAAGCTATTCCATGCATCAAATCTTTTGACACAGACGGAATTGTTATCTATGCTGGTTCATTCAGCAAAGTTATCTCACCAGGAATGAGAGTTGGTTATGCTATTGGAGCAAAAGAAGTTCTCGCTAAAATGACAGTT
>JAWXUN010000151.1:0-4953 GCA_044426425.1 Clostridia bacterium
AGTTCCCAAAAGATATAAACTTTAGATAAAAATATTTTAAGGAGTATAACATGAAATATAAAAGAATTTTTACAATAGTTATAGATTCGCTAGGTATAGGCGAAACAGATGACTCAGTCGATTTTGGCGACGTTGGTGTTAATACACTTGGCAACATAGCAAAGACGGTGGATAGCTTGAAAATAGATAACCTAGAAAAAATGGGAATAGGCTATTTAGTTCCACCAAATTTAATTAAAAGACCAGAAAATCCGATAGCTTCGTATATGAAACTCAGACCAATCAGCAACGGCAAGGATACGCTGACAGGGCACTGGGAAATGATGGGAATAAATGTTCAAAAACCATTTAAGACATTTACAGAAACAGGTTTTCCGAAAGAATTAATAGACGAACTAGAAAAAAGAACTGGCAAAAAAATTGTTGGAAACAAAAGTGCCAGTGGTACAGAAATTTTGGATGAACTCGCTTTTGAGGAAATCGAAAATGACAAGCTAATAGTCTACACCTCATCAGACTCCGTTTTACAAATTTGCGGAAACGAAGACACAATGGGGCTAGCTAGTTTATATAGATATTGCGAAATTGCTCGTGAAATCACTATGAAAGATGAGTGGAAAGTGGGCAGAATTATCGCAAGACCCTACAAAGGCAAAGTCAAGGGAGAATTTGTGCGTACCTCCAATCGTCACGATTACGCCCTTGAGCCAGAACATTCAACTTACCTAAATGCACTAAAAGACGCAGACTTTAGCGTTATTGCAGTAGGTAAAATTTCAGATATATTTGTGGGAAAAGGCATAACAGAAAGCCACAAATCAAAATCATCAGTTCACGGAATGGAACAGACGATTGATATTGCACAAAAAGATTTTACAGGTTTGTGCTATGTTAATTTAGTAGACTTCGATGCACTCTGGGGGCACAGACGTGACCCAAAAGGATATGCGAGAGAACTAGAAAAATTCGATGAAAAACTTGGCGAATTATTGGCACACCTAAAGGAGGACGATTTACTGATTATAACAGCTGACCACGGCAACGACCCAACGTATATAGGCACAGACCACACAAGAGAAATGGTTCCAATGATTGCTTTTTCAAAATCAAAAAACTCTGGCAAAAACTTAGGCGAGGGCAACAGCTTTGCAATAATTGGCAAGACAATAGCAGAAAATTTTAGAGTTAAATCACCAAAACAAACAATTGGATTTTCAATATTAAATAGAATATAATTAACAAAAACAGAAAGGATATATATGACAAAAGAAAAAATATTAAGCATAGTAGACCACACATTATTGAAACAAACATCAACATGGGAGGATATTAGAAAAATTTGTGACGACGGCATGAAACACTCGGTAGCAACAGTTTGCATACCATTGGTGCACGTAGAAGATGCTAAAAAATATACAGACGGAAAACTAAAAATTTGCACAGTTATAGGCTTTCCAAACGGAAACACAAGCCGTGAGTCAAAAGTTTTTGAAACATTCGACGCTATCTCAAAAGGTGCAGACGAGATTGACATGGTTATCAACATAGGCAAGCTAAAAGAAAAAGACTACGAATATATTTTGCACGAGATTAACTCCGTAAAAGTAGCTTGCAAAGGCAGACTCCTAAAAGTTATAATAGAAACCTGTCTGCTAACAGAAGAAGAAAAAATCAAAATGTGCGAAATAGTAACAAATTCAGATGCAGAATTTATCAAGACTTCAACAGGTTTTAGCACAGGCGGTGCAACACTCGATGATATCAAATTGATGAAAGAACACGTTGGAACAGGGCTGAAGATAAAAGCAGCCGGAGGCATTGCGAACTTTGACGATGCAATTAAATTTATAGAAGCAGGAGCAGACAGACTAGGCACAAGCAGACTAATTTAACAAACAAAACCCCCTCGATATCAATAGGTATCGAGGGGGATATTTTTGTGGCGGTGTGTTTATTGCATTGTGGTAAAACGTAGGGAACGACGCCCTCGTCGTTCCGCAGGGTTCAACGATAAGTAATAAGTAATAGTGAAAAGTGAAGAGGTAATTCACAATTCACAATTCACAATTCAAAATTGTGGTGGAAATCTTGCGATTTCTTAATAAAAAATTGTTAAACCCACGGTTGGAGCAAGCCCCAACCCTACATTAAAAAAATCCGTAAGGATTTTCACAGTTATTGTCAATTATCAATTATTAATTATCAATTCCTTAAGTTACCAACTATGGGGGGTTAATAAATTATATATGTCAATCAAGCAAATCACGATATTCGATACGTAATATTTCTACAATTTGTTTCAATTCATCTATATAGATATGTCTTTGACCAGCTTCGATTTTTGCCAAAGCACTACGAGTTATATCACAGCCAGAAATCTGCAATCTGGCGGATAGTTGTTCTTGAGTGATGTTTCGTTCAGTTCTATATTTTCTTATGGCTTTACCAACAATTTTTTCATATTCTAAATTCATTTTTGCACCTAAACTAAGTTTTTATCTTGATTATATACTTATTATGTGCTATAATTGCACTTATACAAGTGCAATGAAAATATAATGGAGGTAAACTATATGTTTGAAATTGAATTTGCTAAAAGGCTAAGAAAAATACGTTTATATAGAAATTTAACGCAACAAAAAGTTGCAGATTATTTAAATATAACTAGGTCGGCATATTCTTATTATGAATTAGGAAAAACTGAACCGAATTTGCAATCGCTATTAAAAATATCAAGGTTTTTTGGAGTTAGCACAGAACTGTTATTAACAGGAAAAAGAAAAAGATAAGCACAAATAATTCCACATACATTTTGCTTACATCATAAAACGAATTTATCTTGTAATTTCTTTCAAAAAGAGTTATACTAATTTTATATAAATGTAAAAAGAGGGAAGACTATGGAAGAAATACGCAATGAAATTGATTTGTTTTATTCTAAAAAAGAATATGAAAAAGCAAAATTTGACAGATATTAGCAGTCCTTTTTTGCAAGAACATATACCATATTTACAAAAAAGAATTATGTGATGAGAGGAAAAACAGCATGAATGAAAAAATTATAAATGAAATAATCGAGCGTGAATGGGCATTTTTTGACAAGGTGGAGCACGTTGACGGCAGAGCATCTTGCCAAAATAACTGGGACGATTTTGTGAAATATAGAAAAGCACAGTTTGACGTTTTTGAGGGCGAATTGCTAGAGAGTTATCTTGCGGATTTAAAGCAGTATGAGCAACTAGAATACAACCCAATTATGTTAAAATACGCATATATGATGGAGAGCACAGAGAGAGAAGAGTTTGAAAAATTCTCTGACAAACTGCCAAAAATAGGCGAAGAAAAAGCGAAAATTATTGAAGAAATTATAAAAATAGAGTTATCAATGAGAATTGAATTCGAGCGAGAGTTTCCTAATTTATCTAGCACTTCACGAGCTGTTTTTACTGAAAATGACAGCAAATATTCAAGCTCTTTTGAAACATATCTAAGAGGAGAGCTATCCACTTATTCACCAAAAACTTTGTATTTATACGCAAAATGCCTCTTGAATTTAATGAACACAGGCGAAAATATGATAAGAATAATACAAGAAAACACCGTGAAAAACTTTGGCTTTAGCTCATTGCAAGAAGCTGAAAACAGATGAATATTTTAATACCCAAAAATGTTGAATTTTTACTAGAAAGACTCCAAACAAACGGACACAGTGCATATATCGTTGGTGGTTGTCTTAGGGATTTATTGCTAAAAAAAACTCCAAAAGATTGGGATATTTGCACAAGTGCTAAACCTCTTGAAACACAAGAGATTTTCAAAGAACACAAACTTGTCCTAAGCGGACTAAAGCATGGCACTGTTGCGGTAATTTTGGAACACGAGGTCTATGAAATCACAACATTTAGGATAGATGGCGAGTATGAAAACTCTAGGCGACCAAAAGATGTGTCTTTCACAAGTGACATAAAAGAGGATTTGGCAAGAAGGGATTTTTCGATAAATGCAATGGCATACAACAAAAATGAGTCTTTAATTGACTGTTTTGAGGGCGAAAAAGACCTCACTAACAAGTTGATTAACTGCGTAGGTGTGCCAGAAAAAAGATTTTCTGAAGATGCACTGAGAATTTTGAGAGCTTTGCGTTTTGCCTCGGTTTATTCTTTTGACATTGAAAGCGAAACGCAAAAGCAGATAAAACTTTTGAAAAACACTCTGAAAAATATATCTAAAGAGCGTATAAACACAGAGTTCTCAAAGCTTTTGCTTGGCGAAAATGCGACGGTTATTTTGAGAAATTACGCAGAAGTTTTTGAGGTTTTTTTGCCAGAGATAGATTTTTTGAATGAAAAAGCGATTTCTTTTTTAGAAAAAAGCTCTGATAATTTAAGCCAAAAACTAGCCATTTTGTTTTGTTATGCTGGCAAAAAGATAGAAATTGACACAGAAAATATCCTAAAAAATTTAAAATATGACAACAAAACTGTCAGCGAAACAAGTTTTTTGAGCAAAAATTTTACCACAAAAATCGGAAAAACAAAGCCAGAAATAAAAAGATTTTTAAGAGATTTTGGCATAAAAAAAACAAGAAGTTTATTTGAATTTAAACTACTTGAAAACGAAAATATTTATTTGGTTTTGTTAGAAGAAATTATAAAAAATAACGAGTGTTTCTGCATAAAAGACCTAAGGATAACGGGAAAAGATTTGATAAATTTAGGATATAAATCAGGCGAAAATATAGGCGAAAAACTAAATTTTTTGCTAGACATGGTTATAGAAGAAAAGCTTGAGAACAACAAAGAAAAATTGATAAATTTTTTATTGAATTAAAACGGATTTTTTGAATGTAGGGTTGGGGCTTGCGATAAACTGCGGTGGGAGCAAGCCCCCACCCCATACGTAGGAACTTAGTGAAAAGGTAATAGTGAAGAGTGAAAAAGTAATGTGAAAATC
>JAWXUN010000152.1:0-4942 GCA_044426425.1 Clostridia bacterium
AACCCTGCCAAAAGCTCTAAAAATCCTCACTAATACGAAAGTATTAGCTGTGGTTTTTAAAACTTCTGACAAAATTTCTGCTCACTTATTTATAAGCCTAATAATAATCAAATTGCTATATTGTGAATGATTTTTGATTTTGAAAGAGGCGATTAATAATTAATAATTTTACAAACATAATATCAGATTTTTGCAATTTAATAGTGCAACTTGCCCGTGGCTTTACTTTTTTGGACATTTTAGATGTATTGATTGTAGCAATACTTATTTATGGACTTATTAACCTTGTGCGTGAAACTCGTGCTGGACAACTTGTCAAAGGCTTGCTTTTCTTCCTTTTCATTTTTTGTATTTCAAGCATTTTTAGCTTATCTATGCTCAACCAAATTCTGTGGTATTTTTTTCAATCTGCCTTTATTGCCATTATGATTGTTTTTCAGCCAGAGATTAGAAAAGCACTTGAACAAATGGGTAGAAATAATGTTGGAAAAAGTCTTGCTAATGTTGTAGGTTCAAAAGAAAAAGATGCCTCAACTATTCTTGTACGAAAATCAATCAACAGTGTTGTAGACGCTTATGTTACTTTGCAAGGGCTCAAAATGGGTGCTCTGGTTGTTTTTGAAAAAGAAACAAGACTTGGTGAAATTTTAGAAACTGGTACTTTTATTGATGCACAACCAAGTGCACAGCTAATTGCAAATATCTTCTTTAACAAAGCTCCATTGCACGATGGTGCAATGGTTGTTAGAAAAGGAAAAGTGCTAAGTGCTGGATGTATTTTGCCATTAACAAGGAGCGATGAGCTTTCTCCTTCTGCTGGTACAAGGCACAGAGCTGCACTTGGAATTAGCGAAGAGTCTGACTCTGTAACAGTTGTTCTTTCAGAAGAAACTGGAAATATTTCAATCGCTAATAACGGTAAAATTACTGGTGGATATACAAAAGATACACTCAGAAAAGCTCTTAATGATTTAATTTTTGAGAAAGTTGAACAAGAAAAAACTGATTGGATTAAACGCTCCATATTCAAAAGAAAAAGGAGTACTAAAAAGCATGAAAAATAAATTTGTATTCTCAAAATTGGTAGAAAGTAATACTCTTATTTTTATTTTTTCGATAATTTGTTCTCTTGTGATTTGGTTCACTATGGCAGCCGAAAATGTTTTTGGTTTACCTCGTGTTATTTATGATGTGCCTATCACAATCAATTTGTCTGATGCTGCTCAAGAAGCTGGGGTGCGTGTTTTTAGCCAAGATATCAACAAAACTTCTGTTTCAATTTCTGGTAGCACAATCATAACAAACAATGTTAGTGCCAGCGATTTACAAGTTTCGGCAAATTTATCACCAATTATTGGAAATATCACTGGCAAAACTTTGATTGAAGAAGAGTTGGTTTTGAGTGTTACAAAAAACGAAAACAGCCTTTCTGATTACGAAATTCTTTCTCTAACGCCTGAGGTTATTACTGTTGTTTATGACAAATACAAGGAGCAAGTTTTTGATATAACAAACGAACTTACATACACTTCTGATACTAGCTATTATGTTGACAAACCTGTTTTTTCGAGCACTCAAGTAACAATCTCTGGTCCAGAGTCCTCTGTTAAGCAAGTTGCAAAAGTGTCTGTGGTTCAAAACTTTGACAGCCACTTGACAAGCTCTGTTGAGTTTAGCTGTAGTTTAACTCTTTATGACAGCAATAACAATATTTTGGATCCAGTTGATTTATATTTAACTCTTGATGTAGAAACTGTCGATATCACTATCAATGTTTCTTCTAAACAAACCGTTGATTTGATAACAACAAACCTTAATATTCCTTCTGATTTTAGTACATCAAGAATTATAATTAGCCCTTCTTCAATCGAGATTGCTGGCTCGAGTGATATAGTTAGTCAATATAGCACAATAACTTTAGGAACAGCAATTGATTTTAGCAAGATAAATTTAGACTCTAGTGTTTATGAAGTATCAATGGAAATACCAATGCCAGATAATGTTCAAAATGTAAGTAACATATCCACGGCAACTGTTTCTATTAATCTAAATGGATATAAAGAAACCGAGGTCACTGTAAACAACTTCAACATAACAAATGTTCCGGATGGCAAGTCTGTGGAGGTTGTTGAAAAGGCGATTACTGCAATTGTTATCAGTCCAACTGCACAGGCAAGCACCTTGAATTCTGATAATGTTTATGCAACCATTGACATGGCTGGAAAAACAGATATCAACGGAGAGATACAAGCAACTGTAAAGGTTTATATTTCTGGAATTGACTCTGCGTGGGTCTATGGCGAATATACAATAAATGTAAATATCAGTGATGCTGAAGATACAAGTGAATAAATCTTGATAAACAAAATGTCAAACTTCTAAAAAAAATTGAAGTTTGACATTTTTTTATTATACTAAAAAAGCTCTAATCAAGAAATATACCGCTCCACCAACAATCATTGTGTTTAAATCTAAGCCTTGCGAAATTTCTTTTCTATTTTCATTAGTTGAATTTAAAGAATTTACGCCTACGGTATAAATATTTGTTATAAATTCTTCGTTTTTTGTCTTTTTGGATTTTTTTCTGATCACGTAACTAATAATTAAAATTATACCAACACCTGAATATATTAAGTTGGCTTGAAAAACAAAAAATAAAACTATGTATGTAATCGCAATAATAGAAATAATTGAAATAGCAATCTTTTTCTTTGTAGTCATCGTATCCCCTCTCTCTTGTTTTAAAGTATATAAAGGGGCTTATAACATTTTTGTGTTACAAGCCCTTTTAAATTATTAATTTTTATAGATATTATTCAGACATTTTTTTGAGTCTGTCATATTTATCAGTTGCGTGTTTTTCTGCCTCTGTAAATAGTATTTCTGCTCTATCTGGGAACGATCTAACAAGACTGTTATAACGAACCTCGCCCATGATAAAGTCACGATAAGATGCAGATGGTGCTTTACTATCTAGTTTGAATGGGTTAACACCTTCGTCAGCTTTTCTTGGGTCAAAGCGGAAGTTATGCCAGTAACCAGCAGCAACAGCTTTTTTCTCTTCTGCCATCGAAATTCCCATACCACCTTTGATACCATGGTTGATACAAGGAGCATAAGCGATGATTAGTGAAGGACCGTTATAGCTTTCAGCCTCTTCAAAAGCTTTGATACATTGGTTCATGTCAGCACCCATAGCAATTTGAGCAACATATACATAACCATAGCTCATTGCAATAGCTGCAAGGTCTTTTTTCTTAGTAGCTTTACCAGATGCTGCAAATTGAGCAACAGAACCAGCTGGAGATGCTTTAGAAGCTTGACCACCTGTGTTAGAATAAACCTCTGTGTCAAATACTAAGATATTGATGTTTTCGCCAGAAGCGATTGTATGGTCAACACCACCGAAACCGATGTCGTAAGCCCAACCGTCACCACCGAAAATCCACATTGATTTTTTAGCTAAGAAGTCTTTGTCTGCAAGAATTTTTTTAGCAAGAGTTCCAACTGTGCAATCACAGTCAACTTTTGTTTCTAATTTAGCAATAAGAGCCTCTGTTGCAGGACCGTTTGAACGAGAATCATTTTTTGTATCAATATAATTTTGACAAATTTCTTTCATCTCATCACATTTACTTGCTTCGATAATTCCTAGAATATATTCTTCTAGTCTGCCACGAACAGCATTTTGTGCAAGTGTCATACCAAGACCAAACTCAGCATTGTCCTCGAACAATGAGTTTTGCCATGCAGGACCGTGACCTTTTTTATTAACTGTGTATGGTGTTGCAGGAGCAGAACCACCCCAGATTGAAGAACAACCAGTTGCGTTAGCGATAAACATTTTGTCGCCGAACAATTGAGTTGCAAGTTTAGCATAAGGAGTTTCACCACAGCCACCACAAGCACCTGAGAACTCGAGAAGTGGTTGTTTGAATTGGCTACCTTTAACAGAAGTTTCTTTAAATTTAGCAGCAACTTCTGGTTTAGCGTCGATTGTTGTACCATAATCGAATACATCTTGCATTGGTCTTTGTGAATCAATTGATTTCATAACCAAAGCTTTGCCTTTTGCAGGACAAACTTGTGCACAAGAACCACAACCAGTACAGTCCATAATTGAAACTGACATTGTGAAGTTTAGGCCAGCGATACCTGTCATAGGTTTAGAAGTGATTTGTTTTGGAGCAGCAACAAGTTCTTCATCTGTCATAACAACTGGACGAATAACTGCGTGTGGACATACATAAGAACATTGGTTACATTGAATACATTTTGTAAAATCCCATTCTGGAACATCAACAGCAATACCACGTTTTTCGTAAGCTGCTGTACCTTGTGGAGATTCACCATTAGCATAAGCCTCAAATGTTGAAACAGGTAAATCTTTACCTTTAAATGCGTTAACTGGGTATACAACATTATTTACATAGTCAACAAGGTCTGCTCTGCTACCAGTAGCAACTGGAGAAACTGAATCGTTATCAGCTGTTTTCCAAGACTCTGGAACATCAATTTTAACGAAAGCTTTGTTACCAGCATCAATAGCATCATGGTTCATTTTAACAATCATGTCACCTTTTTTGCTATATGATTTAGTAGCTGCGTCTTTCATATATTTGATAGCATCGTTAACATCGATAACATTAGCAATTGTGAAGAAAGCAGATTGTAAAACAGTGTTAATTCTTGTTCCAAGACCGATTTCTTTACCAATTTTAAAGCCGTCGATTGTATAGAAATTAATTTTGTTATCAGCGATATATCTCTTAACTTCGCCAGGAAGTCTTGTTTCTAATTCCTCTGCTGACCAGTCACAGTTAAGCAAGAAGCTACCGCCAACTTTTAAATCGCTAACCATGTCATAAGTGCCAAGATAAGCTGGGTTACTACAAGCAACAAAGTCTGCTTTGCTGATGTAATATGTTGATTTAATTGGAGC
>JAWXUN010000153.1:0-4937 GCA_044426425.1 Clostridia bacterium
TCAATTATCAATTGTGCAATGTGAACTATCCCCCCTAAAAAGGGTGGTTTTTTTTCGCATTATTAGCTTTTTGTTTTGCTTGGGTATGGTCTTTGCCAGCCTTTGTGGTTGAATGGGTCGTCTGTGCCAGAGGTTTTTGCCATGTTGTTTTTTGCGTTCATGTCGTCATTTGATTTGTTGATGCCTTGGATAATTTTTGAGGACAATTTACTTTGGTATTCGCTTGCTAGTTCCTTGTATTCTGCTTTGTCAATGAGGTTGACAGTTTGACCTGGGTCTGCGACGATATCGTATAATTCTCTAATTCCGTTGTGATAATTTGAGAATAAATATTTGTCATCTTTTAACATATAACCATATTGAATGTTGCCAAAAATTGGCTCTCTTTCGTTATTTTCGCCAAAAGGAGCAAGCTTTGTGTTGTCGGCTGTGTCCTTTGTTTTGATATCTGCAAAATGCAAGATTGTGTTGTGAACATCAACAAGTGAAACAGGGTGACTGACTGTTTGGTGATCTGTGCTTGGGTCTTTAACAATTAGCGGAATTCCGAAAGAAGATTTATAGAAATGTCCTTTTCCAAGCATTCCGTAGTCGCCAAGATAGTCGCCGTGGTCGGACGAAAATACGATAACAGTGTTGTCGTATAGCCCCTCTTTTTTTAGTGCGTCAATAATTTCGCCAACAAGATTATCAATATTTTGAACATTCGCACTGTAATATTTTCTAATTAACTCGATTTTTTCATCGTTTAAATCGCTTAGGTCAACACCGTTCCACGCTTGGCGGTTGTCTATGTGGTTTTGTTTTGAGAGCATAGTGGTGTCTTTTGTTACTGGAACAGCTTTTGGGCAAGCTTTGCCCTCTGGCAATTTGTCAATCATTGCCTGTGTTGGGTCATAAGGGCAGTGAGGTCCTGGGAAACCTACCATAAGCATAAAAGGATTTTCTTTGTCAATCGCTTTTAGATAATCAATAGTTTGGTCGCATACAAATTTGTCTATGTTCAGCTCGTCTGGCAAGGTGCTGACAACTGCTCCCTTGTTATCGTAAAAACCCTCGTAAACATTTGCATGGTATCTATCATAGCCATGTTTTTTTAGAAAAATTGTGTAGTCATCTTGAATATATGTATGTCGTTTGTCCTCTGCGATAACTCTTTGCCTAAAGCCCTCGCAAATATCCCATGGATAAAAATGCATTTTTCCGATAGCGGCAGTGTGATAGCCATTTTTGACAAGTTTTTCAGGCAGTGTTTCAATCCCCATTGCGAGTCTGTCTGGGCGAAGCCACTTTCCATTGTCCAAAACTCTGTTCTCTAGTGCTGACATACCTGTCATCAAAGATGCACGAACAGGAACACAGGCTGGCGATGGAGAAACAGCGTCTTGGTACAAAACGCCCTCGCTTGCGAGTTTATCTATGTTCGGAGTGCTGAGCCAATCAGCACCATAACATCCACAAAAGTCTTGTCTGAGTTGGTCTGCTAAAATAAAAACAATATTTTTTTTCATTACAATAATCCCCGTTTCCTATATTTGTTAATAATTATACTACTAAAATTGATAAAAGTAAAGAGTGAAAAAGTAAACCCTAAGTACTAATACTTAGGGTTTTTGTGACTAGTTGTTCAACCTATTTTTAAAAGATTAATTAAAAAAAGACAAGCCGAAGATTGTCTTTTCTGTGATTACCCATCGAAATAGATATTTTTTGTCCAAATCAGCTTTTTATAGGAGATTTGAACTCTCGTCAGGGATTGAGCTTGTGTGTTAAAATCCAGTTGTAAATTTGTTCGTACTTAAAACTTCCGTCAGCAACTGATAATCCAATCGAAATGAGTTCAAGTTGAGTGTAGGAAATTTTAATATTGTTCAAGTTCAAAGTCATTAGCATTGTCATAACACCAATTCGTTTATTTCCGTCAACAAATGCGTGGTTTGAAGTTATTGCATAGCAAAGTCTTGCAGATTTTTCTTCTACACTTGGATATTGTTCAACATCACCGAAGGAATTATTTGCACTTTCGACTGCTGAGATTAATAAGTTTTCGTCACGAACACCATCTAAACCACCAGTCTTAGCTATAAGTTTACTATGAATTTGTATAATTTCATTAATTGTTAGTAAAATCATTTTGCAAGCTCCAATAATGCTTCAAGATTTTCATCAATTAATTTATCAGTAGTTTTAGCGATTTTTCTTGCTCTTTCGGCTCTTAATTCTTGAATTTCATCATATTCATCAAAGTCGACAAGCACATATTTAGGCTTATTATTTCTTAAAATTACAGCCATTCCATTTTCATCAACCAAGCGAACAACCTTAGAAAAGTTTTGGTTAGCCTCGGTCATAGCGACCATATTATTAGTATTTATCATCATAATATCACCTCAATAATATTATACACTATTTTTAGGATAAATTCAACCTATTTTTAAAAGATTAATTAAAAAAAGACTAAACCTTTCGATTTAGTCTTTTCTGGAGCTACTAACGAGAATCGAACTCGTGACCTCATCCTTACCAAGGATGTGCTCTGCCGACTGAGCCATAGCAGCGTTTAATTAACTTTATTATTATAATCATTTTTGGCGATTTTGTCAATATCTTTTTAAATAAAATTTAGGTAAGGACTATTTGTCCTTACCTTAAATTATACTAATCTAATATGTATACTGTCATGTCACGTCTGCCAAAATCGATACATTCTGCCTCTGTGTCATAGTATAAATCTATAAGAACAGTGTTGGAGATAAGTGCTCCACCTGTGTCACCTGCAACTGCGTATCCATATACTACACCGCCAGATGTGATATATAAACGTGTACCATAAGGAATTACGTTTGGATTAACTGCAACTATACCGACTTCTGCAACTTCACCAAGAGAAGTTATACCGCCGTCTGATGTATATGCAGTGCATTCGCCTGTCAAAACTTTTGAATAAGAAACAGTGCTACCATACATATCTGTGAATGTGCTATCAGTGCTAACTGATTCAAAAACAAAATCATTAACTAACTCTTTTGTTCCTTGAACTACAATTTTCTCTTTTGCTTCAGAGATTATCTCTTGCTCAACTATATCACTGTTAACAAGCACTCCGTTTTCGTATCTCTCAGAATATGTTACAGATGCTGTTCCATCGTATCCAGTTTGTTTTGTTCTTGTTTCGCCTTCGTACATAGAGTCGTCGTATTCATAGACAGTTTCTCTTTCGATACTTTCTGTTACAGTGGTTTCTACATATTCAACTCTAATAATTTCGATTAGCATTTCATCTTTTAATTTTGCTTTTAACTCGCAACTTAAAATATCAAACTCACCTAGAACAATTTTTGATTGCTCTAAGAACTCTCCGACTGTAATTGCAAAAGTGCTAAATTCTACTACATCTGATGTGCCATCTACAAATAAAATATCTGTTGATGAGCTAACTGAAATAGTCATATTTTCTGTTATAACAGTGTCTAAAGATGGGCTTATTATATCATCTTCGTCATACATTATTTTTTCGTCATCTAAAACTTCTCTAATAGTTCCACCAAAAACATCGTCTGTAAATTTTTCACCATTAAAATCTATAATAACTTGAATTGGATTTTGAATTGTTATTTCTGTTTCACTTGTTAAAACAGTATCTAAATCTAGTGAAATTTTTGAAGTTTCTTCATAATAAACATCAAGTTCTTCAAGTGTTTCCATGACAGTGTTGCCTTTATAAGTAAAAGTTTCTGTCTTTTTGTCATTAACTACGATTGTAACCGCAATTGCTCTATCCACTGTTACGATACCATTGTTGATATATACCCTGTCATTTTCACCGACAGGTGCCATACCTAGTTCTATTGCACTATTAATAATTGTTTCAAAATCTTGATTTTGAACGGTAAAGCTGTATTGTTTTTCAAAGTCCACAACAGTGAAAGGTACATTATTAGCACCAGCTGTTACCATTGAACCGATTACTATAGTAAGACAAACTGCAAATCCCAAGACAAATTTAAAGAAAATTGTTCTTTTCTTTGGCATAGAAGTTTTCGTTTTATCACTAGAATATCCAAATTCGTTTTTCATCTCAAAGTTTCCTCTCTTTCTGGCAAATGTAAATAAATACTTTGCTTTTAAACTGACAGAAATTTTTAATATAAATTTTTGCCATAAACACCCGAGTGACTGTGTTGTACTAAGAGTATAAATTAGAATTTATGATATGTCAATAATATTATTAGTGATTTTTTTGTATAGTTTGCACAAAATTGAATAAATTATTAATTTACATAATTTTTTTAATTCAACAACTTATACATCTATAATCTGTATTTATAGTATAATTTTGTGAAAAATATATAAATGGTAAATTTAACCATTTGACAAAACAGAGAAAAAACAATGTAAAATATATCGAACGAATGTTTCGTTTGCGATAATTATGTATATTTATTCATTTTTTATCTTGAATTCTCAAATAAATATACTTTTTTTAAGGAAATTATCGATATTCTTTCAATATTCATACAAATTTATACAGTATAGCTGTATTTATTACAAGGATAATTTGCGTCTATTCCTAAATTGTCCTTATATTTCTTCTATTAATAGGAAAATTTGACAAAAAATGATTATTTTTTATATTTTATTTCGTCACGAATGGTTTTTTTAACAAAATATGAATATAATACAATCTTTTTTGGAAAATTATTTTTTTGTTGGCATAAATTTTTTTGCAATTTTTCCTTTTCCATGAGATTTGGCATGAAAATATCCAATGATTGAAAAGGTTAGTGCACCAAGAAAATTAACCCACAAATCTTTCATTGTGTCTATTATACCAATATCAAGATAACCGCCTTTGTTTATCGTTTCACCATTTATAGCAAAGTTTTGTATATTATTAATGCTTGTAACAACACCGATTGTATCACTAAGTTTGTAAG
>JAWXUN010000154.1:0-4930 GCA_044426425.1 Clostridia bacterium
TATTTTCTTAAGTTAAATTATATCAATATAAGTTGCATAGTTATATCAAAAATCGGATATTAATAGAAAAATTTTACTATATATAGTAGGTGTTGACAGCTGTTGATTTTGTGGTATACTATTAAATATATAACTATGTATTGGGGATTTTTTTATGAAAACTTTTTTTATGCCAAAAACAAAATTAATTATTAAAATTTTGCTTGATGTTACAATGTTTTTGATGTTCTTGTTTTTGATGTTCGGTTTGCAACTTGGTGCATCTTTTTTCTCTCACGAGCTACTTGGTGTGTTAATTGGCATTTTATATTTGTTGCATATTGCCTTGAATTTTAATTTTATTAAAAAGATTTTTAAAGGAAAAATCAAGACAAAAAAAGATAAATTTAATTTGATAACTGATGCACTTTTGCTTTTGGGTATGGCAACGGTTATTACTACTGGAATTTTGATGTCCAGAGAATTATTTTTGATAGAAACAAATTTGTCTATATATGTGATTTTTAATATACACAATATTGGCTCTTATCTTTGCCTTGCTATACTATTATCTCATGTAATTTTGCACTCTAAATATCTAGTGGCATCGTTTAAGCACATAGCAAAAAACAGCAAATTCTCGTATGCTAAAAGAGTATATGCCGTGTTTGTTTGCTGTTTGATTATGCTTGTGTTTGCTTATAAAATGATATGGACTATAAATTCTTCTGACAGTATTTTGCAAGAAAACCAAGACTACGAACTAGAAAATTCTTCGGAAGAATTACCGACTGAGTATATTATTCAAACAAGTGACGGAAAAGAGGTTGTCCTTGGGTACGACGCACCGACAAGTGATGAGGATATAACTCTAGAAGATTTATTGAACAGGTTAACTTGCAAAGGATGTTCAAAAAGATGTTTGCTGATAAGTCCACTTTGCCGACAAGGCACATATTATGCAGAAACCGTAGAAGAACAGTTCAATGCTTAAGTACCTTTAATCGGGTGAAATTGTTATTGTCGCATGAAAAGTTTCGTCTGAACTATCTGTATAAAATTTTGAGATACCGTGGTATTTGTCTACAACTTTAACTATGCTTTTTGTGCCGTATCCGTGGTTTTTATCTTTATTTGTTATAAATTCGCCTGTTTTTGATTGCTTTGGCTCTGTTTTATAATTGTTTATTAGAATAATAACTGTTTTTCTGTCCTCTACATCATACCTAACCGAAAGGTCAACAAAAGCGTTTTCTAGTCCTATTGTTGCCTCGTAGGCATTTTCGAGCAAGTTGCTAAAAAGAGATGTTATGTCTGTGCTATTGATATAGTTAAGGCTATATGGAGCGATAATAAAATTTGTATAAACAGAATTTTGTTTTAACAATCCGTAATATCTTCCCAAGATTAGATTGAGTGTATGATTATCGCAGAAATTGACAATTGTTCTAGCTGATAGAGTGTTTTCGATTTGACAAACATAGTTTCTTATCTCTGTTGCCGAGCTTTCTCGTGCTAGTCCTCTTATAACGTCAAGATGTTTTTTGATATCATGAATTAAAATCTGTTGGCTTTTGTTTTGTTCGTCAAGAAGCTGATAGAACTTTTTGTCTGTTACTTCTTTTTGGAGTTCAATTTTTGACTGTGTGTATTTTTGATTTAGTTCTTGATTTTTGTAATAAGAAATATAAATAAAAATATTTGCAAATAAAAACAAAATGCATATCGACATCATATCAGATTTTATTTTTGGCGATAATTGTGTGGTTAAAAGAATATCTGTAAAAACAGAATACATCAAAAGAGTTGCGAGAGGATTTATGAAAAGCGACCCAACAACTTTTAATTCTCCATTGTTATTGTCTTTTTTTCCTTTAAAAATTTTGGCAATAATTTGCAAAATCATAAAAAAGATTAACTTGCTGATTAAAAGAAACAACGAGCCAACTATTGGTTCTGTAACATAAACACTTGCACTTTCAAAGAATTGTCCACAAAAAACAAGACAAAGAATTTCTGTTCCACACATCAAGCTAGTTATGATAAGAGAATGAAAAACAGACTCTTTAAACCCACCACTATAAAAATAATAACATATCAAAAAATTGATTATAGCAAAAACTATTGAGCTTATCAAAAACATAGTTCCTATATATGTTAAATACATAACTGAATATGATATTACATACATTATACTTATAACCTTTGTATTGTATTTTTCGGTGAACAAAGTCTGAAAATATCTAGCAACTATCATAGCTTCAAAAGCTATGGCAAAACAGGCACAAAGGTGATAAATCGTCATAACATTCTCTCCTTATACCATAAATATTTGTCCTTGAATGATTTGTGTTTGAGTCTTGACAGATAAGCGGTGAAGGTCACCGAACCTTTGTAGCTTAGATTGATACTATTTTTGTCAAACTCCAAAACATATCTCATATTAACAATAAATTCTCTGTGAGTTCTAAAAAAAGAACTGTCTGCTAAGAGATTTTCAAAATATGATATTGAGTTTTTAGAAGAGATAATCTCTTCTTTTAGGTATATATCAGTGCCACGTTTATCCACTTTTATCGCTATGATATCCATTGCGTTAACTTTTTGAATACCATTTTTTGTTTCTATATCAACATTGATTAGTTCTGTGCTGTTTTGATATATTGCATCTTTGAGATTTCTGAAAAGGTTAAGTTTATTAATCGGTTTTGTTAAAAATCTGAAAAAAGAAAATCTAAAAGCTTCGTCAATATAACCAACGTGTGCGGTTACTATAAAAATTTTTACATAAGGATTTTTCTCTTTTAGATATTTTCCGATTTTTGTACCACTAAGATTATTATCTAGTTCAACATCTAAAAAAGCTATGTCTGGAACAATTCCACAATCTAATAGTTCTTTTCCAGAATTAAACAATTTGTAACTTACATCGTTCAATTCATTTTCACAGAAGTATTCTTTTAGCAAAGAGTGAACTTGGTTTAAATAAAATTCTTCGTCATCACAAATAAAAATAAGCATATACAAACCTCCTTTTTTAGCTGTATCTAATCTTAATTCTAATTTTACTTTATTTTTTGTAAAATGTCTATACTTTTTTATTAAAATTTGTCATTTTCTCTGTACATTTTTAGATATATATTGTATAATGTTTTCATAAAGCTTTCAAGGAGAGATAATATGAAATTAGAAAAACTATATTCAGTAAAAATACCAGCAGATATAAACCTTACCGAAACATCACAGCTGTGTGGTGATATTGGTGATCAACCTAACCAAGCAAATTTTGGTGCACATATTTTTCTTAATAGTAAATTTGAATGTCAAACAATGGCTGGCATAGGCGGAGCATTTAGTGAACTTGGCGGAAAAGCTCTTTTGTCACTAGACAAAGAAGAACAAAATGAAGTCGCAAAAAATTTGTTTGCAGATAAATTTAATTATTTCAGATTGCCAGTTGGCTCTAGCGATTTTGGACTAGATGCATATAGCCTTAATGATGTAGCAAACGATTTTGAAATGGAACATTTTTCGCTTGAGCGTGACGAAAAATTCATTATTCCTTATATGAACTTAGCTAAGGAATATTCAGAAAATTTAAAAGTTCATGCTTCACCTTGGAGTCCTCCATATTGGCTTAAAGACAACATGGCTTTTGGTGATGGTGGCAGTATTGTTGATGATGATAAATACTATGTGGCTTATGCAAAATATTTTTTGAAATTAGTAAACGAATACAAGAAAAAAGGTTTTGATATTGCTAGAATTAATATTCAAAACGAGCCAGATGTAGACCCAAAATATCCAAGTTGTTTAATGTCTGTTGAGCAAATGGCAAAGTTTATTCGTGAATATCTATTCCCTCTTTTTAAAGAAGAAAATATAGATACAGAGATTTTTGCTGGAACTTTCCGTGCGATTAACGAGGCAACAGCCTGTGACTTTTTAACAGTTGATAATGATATCCAAAACTATATCAGTGGAATTGGCTGTCAGTATCACACAATGGGGCCACTCAATCAAATAAACGCAAAATTCCCTAATCTAAAAATCATGCACACAGAGAGCAACTGTTTCCACGGTGAGAACTCATGGGAGCAAGCTATCGCATTATATATGAATATCATAAATTATATCAATGCAGGTTGTGATGTGTTCAGCTATTGGAACATGATATTAAACACAAATGCCGAGAGTACTTGGGGTTGGAAACAAAATAGCCTTGTAACAATTGATGAAGAAAGCAAGACAGTTACATACAACCCAGATTATTATGTCATGGCATTAGCGAGTGCGTGTATTAAACCAAACGCAAAAAGAATAGTCTATGCTTCGAGAAACAAAACAGGAATGGCGTTCAAAAACGAGGACGGAACTGTTTCGTTTATGCTAAGTAATTTCACTGATAAAAAAGAAATTGGCGATGTAACGCTAGACGGCAAAAAGCTAGACATACAGCTAGAACCAATGACAATTTCTGCATATAAAATAACTTTGTGATATATCGGAAAATTACAAATGAAAAAGATAGATTGTCACAGACATTTAGCTAACAAAACATAGTATATAAAGATTTTCTTTATTCCAAAACTATTGAAATTGCCAAGCACTTGTGATATACTATTTACATATTAACCAATTAAACTAAGAAAGCAGGCTTTAATTATGAAAAAACCAAATATTTTATTTATGATGAGTGATGACCATTCAGCTAATGCAATTAGTTGTTATGGCTCAATTTTAGCACAAGTTTTCGAAACTCCTAACATGGATCGTATAGCGAACGAGGGTGTTAGAATGGATAAATTTTTCGCTACTAACTCAATTTGCACACCAGCTCGTGCAACTATCATGACAGGACAATACGGTCAAATTAATGGTGTTCGCTGTCTATCAGACTTTTGGGATGCAAGTACACCGCTTAATTTAGCTAGAATTTTGCAAGATGCTG
>JAWXUN010000155.1:0-4898 GCA_044426425.1 Clostridia bacterium
TAGTTGGAATTTTGACAGCAAACAGACTCTCGAACTACCGAATAAAACAGCTTGAGTTAAAGGTTGACAAGCACAACAATTTTGCAAGCCGACTCCCAGTAGTCGAAGAGCAAATAAAAGTTATCAATCACAGAATTGATGATTTAGAAAAATAATTTATTAAAAAGAAAGAGGTTAACATGAAAGAATTTTTAAAAGACATGGCAGAAAGAGCCATAAAAACAGGTGCACAAGTAGCAATTGCAACAATCGGAACAGCGTCGATTTTGGGAGAAATTAACTGGTTAACAATTGGCTCAACAGTGGCAGTGGCTACAATTGTTTCTTTGCTAACATCGATAGCAAGTTACAATGTAGGCGACACAGGAACAGCTTCTATAATTAATAATTCATAATTCACAATTCATAATTATTGTGGCGGTAAGCAATGTAGGGTTGGGGCTTGCTCCAACCTTGGGTTTAACGACAATGTCCCCTTAACCGCCGTATTACAAAACACAAAAATCATTTTCAATTTGTATAAATTCAAATTAAGAAAGAGGTATAATATGAGTAATTCAAGTTTAGTAAACTACACAAAAATATCACCGTATAGCTCAAACCCACGTACAAACTCAATCAAAAAAATCACTATTCATCACATGGCAGGCAACTTATCTGTTGAAACTTGTGGAAATGTTTTTCAATCGTCAAATTCAAGTGCTAACTACGGAATAGGAACAGACGGCAGAGTTGGAATGTATGTTGAGGAGAAAAACAGAAGCTGGGCGAGTTCTAGCCCAACAAACGACCACCAAGCTATTACAATAGAAGTTGCAAACAGTGGTGACTCCCCAAACTGGAAAGTATCTGACACAGCACTGGCAAAGTTAATTGATTTATGCACCGATATTTGCGAAAGAAATGGAATTAAAAGTCTGAACTACACAGGCGACACGGCAGGCAATCTGACTAGACACAATATGTTTGCATCAACAACTTGCCCTGGTCCTTATTTGCAAGGAAAGTTCTCTTACATAGCGGACGAGGTTAACAAAAAACTTGGTGTTGAAACATCGACAACCGAGCCAGAAACATCGACAACTAGCGACTCTTTAAGCGTTGACGGACTCTGGGGTCAAGCCACAACAAAGGCACTTCAAGAAAAACTAGGCACAGTGCAAGACGGAATTGTTTCAGCACAGTCAAAAGAGTATGAAAAATATCATCTAAACTGCTTAGAAAGTTCATGGGAATACACAGCCACAGCAAGTGGCTCACTAGTGATAAAAGCCTTGCAAAAACTTATCGGAGTGACACAGGACGGAATTTTTGGAAACAAAACCGCCCTAGCCTTACAAAAATTCTTATCCGTAACACAAGACGGCTACATAGGAGTAAACACAGTAAAAGCTCTACAAACTTGGTTGAATAAATAAGTTTACACAAAAAATAAATTTTAGCAACAAAAATTTAAAAATTATTTGATATAATGAAATACCCACTGAATAATACTTTGTTCGGTGGGTATTAATAATACTAGTTTTGTGTAACTAGCTTGACAAATGTGTCTGGTTTGTGGTACATTTATAGGTGAAACAGTGAAAAAACTAAAACGAAAGGCAGTTGATTTGCACTGTATGAAAAAAATTATAGTGTCTTTATTTACTTTGATTATGCTGGCAAATTTGGTATCTTGTACAGCTGAAACTTCTGAAAATGCTTCGACCGAAAGCTCTGAGGCTATTGTTTTTAACTTTGAGGCTGATGACAAAACCACTTCTTCGGAGTACGAAATAGACTTATCGAATGGTGACCCTGATGTGGATATGGATTTGACACAGCTTAATTCTGTTCTGCTTTTTGCACAACTTGCGAATATGAAGGCATCTCCAGAAGACTATCTTGGAATTACCGTTAAAATTTCTGGTTTATGCGAAGTTTATTATGACTCTAACACAGAAAAAGATTATTATTCAGCTGTAACTTATGACTCTACGGCTTGTTGTTCAACAGGGCTTGAATTTGTTATGATGGACGGATATGATTACCCAGAAAAAGGTGGAAATATAACAGTGATTGGTGTTTTGGATAAATACGAAGACCAATTTTATGGGGAATCTTATCATTTAATTGATGCAGTGATAGAATAAAGAAGGGGAAATTTTTGAGATGAAGAAAATATTTTTGGTTTTTATGAGTGTATGTCTTATATCGGTTTTTACCGCTTGTAGCAGTGAAACAAATTCTAGCACAATTAGCGAGAGTTTGGAGAGTACGCAAACTGAGGATTTAGTGACAGATACAAGTGTCGAGGGCATTGACCATGACATAAGTTCTTTGAGTGCAACTATGGCTTATGCCGAGGTTTATACAATTATGTCTAGCCCAAATGATTATGTTGGTGAAACATTTAAGGTTTGTGGCGAGTTTGGAATTTATCAAGACCCATCTACGGAGCAACTCTATTATGCAGTGATAATCTCTGATGCAACTAATTGTTGTGTGCAGGGTTTTGAGTTTATATTAACCGACGAAACAGCTTATCCAGAAGTTGGAGAAGAGGCAACAGTTATCGGTGAATTTCAAACATATCTTGAAAACGATGTTCTGTATTGTCATTTAGTTGATGCATATTTAATCTAAAAAAGAATAATGAAAAAAGCTAAGGCTGTTCGCATATCATAATCTGATGTGTGAACAGCCTTTTTTTTATTTATAAGCCTAATAATATTCAAATTGCTATGTTAAATTCGTCCTGTTGCGGTTGCTACTACTGATGAGCGTAGACTTATCAGAACACTGTCTTTTGCAAATGCATTGTTTGGGTTTGCTTTTACTTCTATATTTAATTCGCCGATTGCTCCACGCTCTCTCGCTTTTTTTATTGCTAATTCTTTAGCGATGTTTTTTGCGTGTTCTTCGGCTTCTTCTACTGTTATAAATGTTTCTGTCCCTTTTTGCGAGTAGACATTATAGCCGATAATTCCTACGGCATCATGGATTGGAGCTATGTCTATTTTTACTTCTGCCGAGATGTCTGCAACTATTGCACCAAATGCGTTGGCAACTTCTGCGTGCTCTGGTATTATGTAGTCAGTTCCAATAACTTTGGCAACTTTTGGCAAGAATATGTGGGTTGGTGCACCGATGCCGATTAGCTTTGCTTTTGTGTTAAAGTTGAGTGCGAAGTATTCTTTTGCTGTGTTTTCTTTCCAAGTTTGTGTTATCAAAGACAAAATTTGATTATCAAAACCATTTTTAAAAAGCTTTGGATTTTTATTCAGCAGCATAATTCTGATAATGTTTTCGTAGAGTTTTTGAGATACCAAATCATAGATTATATCACATAGTTTTGTTGTATCCTCTTGAGTGTCCTCAAATCCTGACATAACTTTTTGGAAGTATCTGAGAGCGAGCAGTGATGCCTCTTTATCGTGCATATCAAAGTCGCCTTTTATGTGCATTATGTCTGTTGGAGTGAGTCCGGCACGCATGATTATTCCCTCGTCCTCAAGCTTTGTATTTCTGCTTAGTTTATATAAATCTATTTTTTCGCTACCGAGCATCAAAGGTTTTTCTTTTAGCTTTTCGATTAAGTCGATTTCAAATTCGTTGTAATAAGAAAGGTTTTTTGGCTCTCTTATTAGATATAAAAATTCGTATAGCGGTGTTTCGCTGATTTTTATACTGTCTAGCAATTCTCTGAGTTCATCTTTTATTTGTGGATTTTCGATAGCTGCCATACACAGTGGCTGAACTCTTCTTGTACCTAAAACAGGTTTGTTGTTTTTGAGAGTTATTCGGCTGTCACCGCCAAGGCCAAATGTGTCGATAAAAACACCCTTGACCTGTGTTTTGAAATTGCCAATGCGGATACCGTCTGTCATGGCTGGATTTCCGTTTTGCACAATTGAGATATCTGTTGTTGTTCCGCCCATATCGACAATTAAACTGTCATTGGAATTTGTGAGAGCACGACTGCCGATAACACTTGCAGCAGGTCCACTTAGAATTGTTTTTACTGGGTGATTGAGAGCGATGTTTTCTGGCATTAAACTGCCGTCACTTCTTACAATCATTTCTTTTATATCAATATCTCGGCTGTCTAATGCTTTTTTTACGGCTGACATAAATTCGTCAATAACAGGCAAAAGTTTTGCGTTTAAAAGAGCGGTCGCACCACGTTCCATTATGTTTAAATTCATGGCTAGTTCGTTGCCTGTGATATACGGAACTTTAAATTCTTTTGACAATTTTTCTTTTGCTATTTCTTCTATAACACCGCCGTTTTCGGTTGCGTTAAGCTCGGTTATTGCAATAGATTGAGCTGTTTTAAGCCAATCTTTTTTGTTTTCGATTAGTGAGTCCCAATCAATTTCTTCTTTGTTTTCGATACAAAATAAATCTGCGTTGTTAAGACCATAGAGGGTTTTTGCGTCTATCCAGTCTAGTGTTTTTTGACTTGTGCCGATTAGGACAAGTTGAGCTTTTCCGCCTTTGTTCTCCACGCAAGCATTTGTTGCTAGAGTTGTGGAAAGAGAAAGTATTTTTGCTTTTTTTATTAAATCACTTGGCAAATTGTCAAGAGCTTTTCCAATGCCAAGCTCTAGATGTCCCTTTGTTGTTGGAGTTTTTGTTTTTGCAAGAATTTTTTTGCTATCAAAATCATAGATAAGTGCGTCTGTATATGTTCCGCCTGTGTCAATTCCTATACCTAAATTCATAATAAGCCCTCTTTTAATTTAATACTCATATATAGCAATTTGAATATTATTAGTCCTTAACTAAGTGGCAGAAATCTTGCCAAAATCTCTAAAAATCCTCGCTAATACGAAAGTATTAGCTGTGGTTTTTAAAACTTTTGACAAAATTTCTGCTCACTTATTTATAAGCCTAATAATAATCAAGTTGCTATA
>JAWXUN010000156.1:0-4883 GCA_044426425.1 Clostridia bacterium
CATCAATTGCAACAGTTGCAACAGGGATACCAGCAGGCATTTGAACAGTTGCCAAAAGTGCATCTAGTCCGTCAAGTGTTGAACTTTTTACAGGAATTCCGATAACTGGCAAAGTTGTATGAGCTGCTAAAACGCCACCTAAATGTGCAGCTTTTCCAGCAGCAGCGATTATAACGCCAAAGCCATTAGCTTTTGCATTTTTAGAAAAATCTGCTGCCATATCAGGTGTTCTGTGTGCAGACATAACTCTGACTTCTACTTCTACACCAAAATTTTTTAGTTTTATTACAGCTGGTTCAACTATTGGAAAATCGCTGTCACTTCCCATAACTATTGCTACTTTTTTACTCATGATTTTATATCTCCGTTCGATTATTAATATTTGCCTACGGGTACTTGAATATTGCTATAAAATGCAAATGGGCGAACAAACAGTTCGCCCATACAAATTATTATTAATTATTAATGGTTATTGTAGGCGAGCAAATAGAATTTTAATCTATTTTGTTGCACTTACTATTTTAACCAATTTCAAGCTTTTTTTCAAGGCTTTTTTCAAAAATATTTAAAAAACCTTGCTAAATAGGCTGAAAATACATAAAAAGGTTCAAAAATTAACGATTTATATATTCTTATTGCTGTGTTTCACCCTCGTCAGCCAAGAGTGTTATTGTAACCTCATAAGTTTCTGTACTATTCTCTGAGGCTCTCATAAGTTTCACCGTTACTTGGTCGCCAGGAGAATAACTCAAAAACTCTGCGGTTAAATCGTCTAGTTCAGAAATTGTTTGTCCATTTACACTAACGATTATGTCGCCAGCTGCAACTTCTGTTCCAGCAAAACTACTCACTTCGTCAATAGAATAAATTTGAAGTCCATATACTGTTTCGCTTGCTGATATGCCGAGTCTAACTCTTCCGCTAACATATCCATCTGTTAAAAGTTGATTGACAATTTCGATAGCATCATTAATTGGTATAGCAAAACACATACCCTCATAAGAGTCAGAAACAATTTTTGATGTGTTAATTCTGATAACTTGTCCATACATATTTACAAGTGGCCCGCCAGAGTTGCCTGGGTTTATCGCAGCGTCTGTTTGAATATATCTTAGGGTATCGTCAGTTGAATAACCAACTTCTCTATCAAGTCCAGAAACAATTCCTCTTGTAACTGAACCACTATAAACAGAGCCACCAGGATTTCCCACAGCCATAACCCATTGACCCATTTCTAGCTCATCAGAATTTCCAAATTCTGCAGGGGTGAAATTGTGATCTTCTGTTTTAAGAACAGCCAAGTCAGTTGATTTGTCATAAGCAACAACGACAGCTGGATATTCATTTCCGAGATAATCTGTTATCTTAACAATTGTGTCTTTGCTGTTTTCAATAACATGGCTATTTGTTAAAATAAATCCGTCAGAAGAAATTATAATACCAGTGCCAGTGCCAGTTGCATAAACGCCAGTTGTTGTTGTTTCTACTTGTATTTCTATTGTAACAGTATAAGCGACAACTTTTGAATATACATCTTCTGGGTCTAGTTCCTGTGTTGTTGGAGTATCACTTATAATTAATTCGTCGATATTATCAGGGATTTCTATATCAGGATTTTCAACAAATCCCTCTGCTAATCCACTGCTAGTTTCTTCGTCGCTTTCGTCATCTCCATAGTCTGGCATTGGAGTTGCAGAAGGTGAATAACTATCATCACTAGAACTTGGTTGACTTACGATAAGTTGATTTTCGTAGACACTAAAAAGCATAACATAAATCAAACTGAAAACAGAAAGAATGGCAACAGTAGAAATTGTTACAAGAAATGCCTTAGGCTTTTTTTGTTTTGGTGGAATATTTGTGCCATAGTTTGCTTGCGGATTAGATTGTCCGTTTGCTTGAGGATAGATAGCATAATTTACATTTTGTTCAGCGTATTGAGTTCTCTCGTAGTCTTGAGGAGCTTGAAAGTTGCTGAATTTTTTGTTGAATTCTTGAGAAAATCCATAAGGTGGTCTTCCTTGAGGAGGTCTGCCTTGAGGAGGATGTCCTTGAGGAGGTCTGCCTTGAGGAGGATGTCCTTGAGGAGGATGTCCTTGAGGAGGATGTCCATGAGGTGGATGTCCATGAGGTGGATGTCCATGAGGTGGTTTTCTGTTAACTGGGATTTCGTTTGATTGCAATTGTTTTTGTTTTTTAACTATTTTAACCTTAGTAGCTTTTGTTTCTGCCTTGTTTTCTTCGCAGATGTTTTTAGTTTCGGCAGAAATTTCGCCATTTTGTTTGTTTTCAAATACTTCATTCTCTATATTTTCATTTTCCATAAAAATCCTCCCTTAATCAATATCTTGAATGATTTCGTTAGGCGGGATATTGATTACATCATTTTCTATATTTTTTGATTTTTTAACAATTGTTTTTGGTAAATAAAATTCAAAATTACTGAAATTGTCAACAGCAGATTGAACCGTAATATCGCCACCATGTAAATTTATAATAGTTTTGACAAGGTATAAACCTAAGCCCATTCCGTTTTTATCTTGACTTCTTGATTTATCAGTTTTATAGAATTTATCAAAAATCATCGGTAAGTCTTCTGGAGCAATTCCTTGACCGCTATTTTTTATAGATAAAGCAACTCTGTCAAAAGAATCAGTGAAAACGAAAGAGATATAACCTTTTTCTGGTGTGAATTTAACAGCGTTTTCTATCAAATTATAAACAACTTGATGAAGCAAATCTTGGTCGCCATCTATCATCATTGGTGGAGCGTCTTCAAGCCCAGTTATATCAAGACTCTTTTCTTCAATCTTTTGTTCAAAGGTTAAAAGCGTGTTGAATACAGTTGCAGTTAAATCAAACTTAACCATGTTGATTTTCATTTCGCCGCTGTCAATTCTCGATAAATCAAGCATAGATTTAACAAGTCTTGAGAGCCTTTTGATTTCGATAGACACAATTTTTAAATATTGATTTTGTCTTTGTGGTGGGATTGTTCCGTCCAATATTCCATCGATAAATCCACCAATTGTTGTCATTGGCGTTTTTAATTCGTGAGAAACATTTGCGATAAAACTTCTTCTCATGCCCTCGCTGTTAGAAAGAGAGTTTGCCATGTTGTTAAAAGCTAGGGAGAGTTGACCGATTTCGTCCTCGCTTTCAACAGGAACTCTAACGGCAAAGTCGCCAGCACCAAAAGTTTTTGTTGCAATAGACATTCTTCTCAGAGGTCTAACCATTCTATAAGTGAAAAGCCAAACAAGTATAAAGCTGATAATCAAAGTGATAAGCATAGCAATTAAAAACACTTGGAACATACTGAACAAATAGCCAAAAGTATCGGCAATGCTTGTTGAGGCAAAAATAGCCCCAACAACAACTTCTTGGTTTGTGTCTACGTCAATTACAGTAAAAGGTATGCCAACGGTATATTGATCACTAAAATAAAAACCGCCCAAATCGTCTGACGAAGTATAGAAGCCTGCTGTTGCTTTATCGACAATGGTTTTTGATATAAGTGCTTCGCCATGACTTTCTGAATTTGCATAAGCACCGGCAAATCTGTTTCCGTCTAAATCGGTTATAAAAATATCAGCGTCAATGTTGCTTGACAGAACGTCTAACAAAATATTTACTGCAATAGAATTAACAGATAAGTCGGTTTTGGAACTTGGTGTTTGCAAAACATAGTTTTTAGCAAAATCAGAAACAGAATATACATTTTCAGAAAGCAAACGCTCTGTTTCTGTCTTTTTTTGCGTGTAAAAGAAGAACATAACAAAAACGCAGAGAACAACAAAACTTGTCAAAACTATGCTCATTGTCATAATTAAATATTTAGTAAAAAGAGATTTTTGCATAAGCTATTCCTTTCGATTTATTCTTTTAACTCGAATTTATAGCCTACACCCCATACAGTTTTGAGTGCCCATTTTGTTGATACACCTTCTAGTTTTTCACGTAGTCTTTTAACATGAACATCAACAGTTCTGCTGTCACCGTAGTAGTCAAATCCCCAGACCTCATCAAGTAGTTGATCTCTTGTAAAAACTCTGTTTGGATTAGACGCTAAGTGGAATATAAGTTCCATTTCTTTTGGTGGTGTGTCAACTTGTGTTCCATTTACTTTTAATTCGTAATTAGTTAGGTTTATGGAAAGATTTTCAAAAACCACTTCTTGCTTTGTGTTAGTTGTGTTTTTGCCAGTACGTCTAAGTACAGCGTTTATTCTCGCTACAACTTCTTTAGACTCAAATGGTTTAACGACATAGTCGTCAGCTCCAAGTTCTAGTCCCAAAACTTTGTCGAAAACCTCGCCTTTTGCAGTAAGCATAATGATTGGGCATTCAGAAGTTTTTCGGATTTCTCGGCAAACTTGCCATCCATCAAGAACAGGAAGCATGATATCAAGAAGAATTAAATCTGGCTCGAATGAATTGAAATAACTGATAGCCATAACGCCGTCATTAGCTATAGCTGTTTCAAAGCCCTCCTTTTCGATATATAATCTGAGAAGTTCGCAGATATTTTTATCATCATCAACAATTAGTATTTTAGACATAATTTTAATTCCTTTCTTTTTAAAGAATACAAGTTTTTTGGTATACTTATCTATAATATAGAATTATTGTACTTTAAACTTAAGAAAAAAGAAAGAACATAAGATGAATATTATGTGAAATGTGCAAATTGTGAAATAAATTTGTATAAACCCCTTTTTTTTTTATTTCAATTGTGTTAATATATAGACATAACAATTTTATATAGCAACTTGATTATTATTAGGCTTATAAATAAGTGAGCAGAAATTTTGTCAGAAGTTTTAAAAACCACAGCTAATACTTTCGTATTAGCGAGGATTTTTAGAGCTTTTGGCAGGATTT
>JAWXUN010000157.1:0-4882 GCA_044426425.1 Clostridia bacterium
ATTTGCCCAAGTGCACCATATAACTCACACGAGGAAGCACTAATAATTGCAAAAAGATTGAATGAGTTCGGCGAGAAATGTCGTCCTTATGGAATTAAAACTGGTTTTCATAATCATGCTGATGATTATTTTATCGAAAATGGCAAAGCAATTGCCGACACAATTTATGATAACACAAACCCAGAAACAGTTATTATTCAGCTAGACATTGGACACGCTGTTGGTGGCGGTGTTGACCCTTTTGATTATTTAGAGCGATATAAAGGCAGAATTGAGTCTATACATATAAAAGAAAACAAAGGCTCTTTAGTTTTAGACAAGCCAACATCTTTTTACAATAAAAATCCTAAATGGAATTTTACGATAGACGAAAACGGCAAAAAAGTTTTTGAAAAAGCTTTTTACGAAAATAAAAAAATTCACGAAAAAATGGCTGTTGCTATGGGCAAAAGTGATATAGACTGGATAAAAATCATTGAACTAGCAAAAGAACAATACCCAGAAGTAACTTGCATTATCGAAAGAGAAGTAAGCTACAACGAGCCAAAAGACAGACTAACTTGTATACAAGAAGATTTGGATTATATTAAAGCACTAGGTATAAAATAAGAGAAATTTCTCTTATAAAAAAATAAAAAATAGAGGTAATTATCATGAGTAAATTAAGAATTGGATTTGTAGGTTGTGGCGGAATTGCTATTGGCAAACATTTGCCAGCTATGCGTGCGAAAAAAGACGAAGTAGATTTGGTAGCTTTTTGTGACATAATCGAAGAAAGAGCTGTTGAAATGTGCAAACAATTCGCAACAGTTGAAGATGCAAAAGTATATACTGACTATAAAGAAATGTTGAAAGACGAAACAATTGATGCTATTCACGTTCTAACACCAAACAATTCCCACTGCGAAATCACAGTTGCATCGCTAGAGTCTGGCAAGCACGTTCTTTGTGAAAAACCAATGTCAGCCACAACAGAAGAGGCTCAAAAAATGCTCGACGCAAGAGATAAGAGCGGAAAACTTTTGACAATCGGCTATCAATACAGACATTTTCCTGTTAATGCACTCCTAAAAAAAGTTGTTAGCGACGGACTAATTGGCGACCCATACTACATTGAGGCAAGCTATCTAAGAAGACGTGGCGTTCCAACATGGGGCGTATTTATCGACAAATCAAAACAAGGCGGCGGCCCAAATATTGATATCGGCACACACGCACTTGACCTTGCTTTGTTCTGCACAGATAACTACGAAGTTGATTATGTTGTTGGAACTGCTTTTGAAAAACTTGGCTCACTTCCAAAATCAGAACAAGGACAAACTGATGGCAGAATGCAACCAAAACCTTGGAACGAAGAAACTTATGATGTTGAAGACTCTGCATTCGGTTATATCAAAATGAAAAACGGTGCCGTTATTATTCTAAAATCTTCTTGGGCTATCAATTTGCCAGACGAAGTTTCTGATGGCGGTGCAAAACTTATGATAGCTGGCACAAAAGGCGGAGTTGATTCATTAACTAAAACAGTAAGACTAAATCACATTGTAGCAGGACAAAAAGCTACTACTATGATTGGAAAATCTGTACCAAACAACATTGTCGGTTTCTCTGC
This sequence comes from Clostridia bacterium, assembly GCA_044426425.1. GTDB lineage: Bacteria > Bacillota > Clostridia > Oscillospirales > Acutalibacteraceae > SIG603. Next base: position 1,613 of record JAWXUN010000157.1, read on the forward strand.
AAACAATTTGGAGATGGAGTCTGAAGAGGCAAACTATTGGGTTTCTGCTCTAAAAGGCGAGGGCGAATTATTCGTTACAGCAGAACAAGCTTTTTGTGTAACAAAAGTTCTAGACGCAATTTACGAGTCATCAAAAACAGGCAAAGCTATTTATTTCAATGACTAATAATTAAATCATAAATACATAAAAAGGTTAGAATGAAATATCTCTAACCTTTTTATTGTAACTGTCATTGTTGTAATTTTATAATATGAAAAAAACAAGAGAGAAAAAACGAAAGTACGCTAAGAACAAATTTTCACCTAGATAACGGCGACTCAATCGTTTCATATTACTTTTATGTAAAATCTTGTTTTAGCACTATATTACGATTAGATTTTTTAGATAAATTATTTTATAATTGACTAAAAATTAATATTATGCTAAAATAGATTGAGATAATACCTTTTTATGCTATTGTTTTTTTGATATTATTATATTAACAAAAAAACAGAAAGGATAGCTAAAATGTGTAATAAAATAAAAGCTGGAATAATTGGCTTTGGATATATGGGAAATTATCATTATAGAAAGTCAATTTCAGTTGGTAGTTTTGATATTAAAGCTGTTTATGACAACTCAAAAGAAGCTCTTGAGAACGGAAAAAAAGAGGGTTTTGTCACTTATGAAAATATAGAAGAGTTTTTGAAAGATGAAGAAATAAGCCTAGTATTTATCTGTACACCTAACGACACTCATGCTTATTATTCAAAACTTTGTCTAAATGCTGGCAAAAATGTTATGGTCGAAAAACCTGTTACAATGAACGAAGATGAACTAAAAGACGTTATCAAGTGTGCGAATAAAAACGCTAAAATTTTTACAGTTCACCAAAACAGACGTTGGAATGAAGATTTTAAATCAGTTGAACAAGTTGTAAAATCAAATAAAATAGGAAATATCACAAATATTGAGTCTAAAGTTTTTGGGCAAAAAGGTGTTTGCTATGGTTGGAGAGCTGAGCCAGAAAAAGGTGGAGGTATGCTTTATGATTGGGGAATTCATCTAGTTGACCAAGCTTTGCAGCTATTCAAAGACGAGAAAGTTGTTAGAGTTTATTCAAGATTGCAAAGTGTTTTAAGCCCCTCAGTAGACGATAACGATGAATTGCATATAACTTTTGAAAGTGGTACTTGCTTTAAAATATATGTAGCAACTTTTGCATTGCAACATCAACCACGTTGGTTGGTTTTCGGTGACAAAGGAACTATGGTACTAAATGATTTTGACAGTACAAATGGCGATATCAAAGTTATAAAAGGTGATGTTTCAGGATTTGACAGTGTTTTCGGAAAAGCAGTTATAGGTCCGAGCAGAACAATGGCACCACTACAACCAGAAAACATTGAGAATGTTCCACTACCAGAGATAAAAACAGATGATAACGAATATCACAGAAACCTCATCGAATCTGTAAAAGGCAACGAAAAGGTTTATGTTTCACACAAAGATATGCTAAGGTCAATGCAGATAATTATGACAGCTTTTGAAAGCTCGAATAAAAATATAGTAATTGAAACAAATATTTAAGGAGGAATTTATTATGATGAAATTAGGTTTGAACACAGCGATATTGCCAGACTCTAGTTTTGAAGAAGTTGTGGATATAGCAAGCGAATTTGCTTATGAGTGCATTGAAGTATGCTGTTGGCCAAAAGGAAAAGCACAAAGACGATATGCGGGTGTAACTCACATTGACATAGATAATTTAACAGAAGAAAAAATTGAGTACTACAAAAACTATGCAAAAGAAAAAAATATTTATATCTCTTCCCTAGCCTACTATCCAAACGCATTGTCAGAAAACAAAGAGGAAGCACAAGTAGCAATTGAGCATATTATCAAGCTAATCAAAACAGCAAAATTGTTTGGACTCGATTTAATCACAACTTTTATTGGTAAAAACAAGGGGAAAACTGTTGAGGAGAACATTGAACTTATGAAAGAAGTTTGGACTCCTATAATGAAAATCGCAGAAGAAAATGGCGTTAAAGTAGGAATAGAAAACTGTCCGATGTATTTTTCTGTTGACGAATGGCCAGGCGGAAACAACCTTGCCTCAAGCCCTTATGTTTGGGAAGAAATGTTCAAAATTTCACCTAATTTAGGTTTAAATTACGACCCATCTCACCCATATTTACTTGGAATGGATATTGAAAATGCTATCTATAAATACAGCGACAGAATTTTTCATGTTCATTTTAAAGATATCAAAATTTTGCAAGATAAGGTTAATATATACGGACGTTTTTCTTATCCAGGTTTGTGGCACGCACCAAAATTACCTGGACTTGGCGACATAGATTTTGCAAAATATGTAAGTGCACTAAACGAAGTTGGCTACAAAGGCAGTGCTTGCATAGAAATGGAAGACAGAGCATTTGAGGGAAGTTTTGAGGACACAATAAACGGAATTAAACGCTCGTCAAACTACATGAAAACAATTATATAGTTTTTTTAAAAAATCATTTACAAAACTGAGGTGAGAATATGCAAGAAAGTTTTTGGGGTTCAAATGACGACACTCCTTTTTCTAAAAGGTATCGAATGAGTCTTATCATACACAAAAAACACAACAATATACTGTATCACTGGCATGAGGTTTTTGAGATATACCATGTTTTGGATGGCGAACTAACGCTTAGGTGCGACGGCAACGAATATAGATTGAAAAAAGGCGATACATATTTTGTCAACTGGTGTATTCCTCACCAAGATAAAAACCACAGCGACAATGCAATAGTTATAAATTGCCGAATAGACGACAAGTTGCTCGGAAGTGTTGAAAAAGATTTGAAAAAAATGAATTTACAAAAAGTCTTTTTTGAAAACGACTTAGAATTTATCAATTTATTTTCAGAATTACACGGACTTTATAAAAAAAATGATAGTAGTTCAGAAATCAAAAAGAACATTTTATTTTTAAAAATGTTCTTAAAAATAATAAACGAAAACACGCATAATGATATTCCTAAAAAAGAAGATAATAAGAATTTTGTTATTTTTAAAGAAATATTTGTCTATTTAAAAAACCATATAAACGAAAATATTTCTCTTGATAAACTATCAAACGAGATTGGTATGCACAAAAACTATTTGTGTAAAGTTTTTAAAGAAGTTACTGGACATTCTATTGTTACGTATTTTAATATAATCCGAGCACACAAGGCTATTAGCATGATGAAATCCAATATTTCTCTGAGTGAAATTTCGGATAGCCTTGTGTGCTC
>JAWXUN010000158.1:0-4879 GCA_044426425.1 Clostridia bacterium
ATGCCGCCCATCATATCCATTTCACCCATCATGTCGCCCATGTCAAAGCCTGAACCAGACGAAGTTTCTATGGTGATAGTTCCAGCATTAAGAGTGCTGAATTGCTCTGTAACATCTTGCTTGCCGCCCTCGCCGATTGCTATAACCATAACAATCGTAGCAGCACCAACTATAATACCTAAGGAAGTTAGAAACACTTTAAATTTATTTTGACGAAGGTTTATTAAAACTAATCGTAAAATTTCATTAACGCGCATTCGCACTCACCGCACTTTCAATTACTACAACGTCGCCCTCACTTAGTCCACTTGTGATTTCGACATCAAAACCATCTGAGAAGCCTGTTACAACTTCAATTTGTTCAACAGTTCCGTCGTCATTCAAAACACTTGCGTATTCAACACCATCTTCTGTTGTTATGCATTTAGAAGAAACAGCTAGAACATCTTGCATTTGTTTAAGAACGAATGTCGCCGTAGAACTCATACCATGATAAATTTTAACACTTGTTCCGTCACTTGTTTCTTCTGGCAATTCACACATAATTGTAACTGTATAGCTGACCGATGCTGAAATACCAGATGATGTTGTTATCTCTATCTCTGAAACATAAGCTGGGATAGTTAGTGTTTCGTAAGCATCAAATACCACGTTAACATCCATTCCAACTTCAACATCTCCGATGTCCTCTTGGTCTAGGCTTACAGAAATACTGCAATAACTGCTGTCGGCAATAGAAATAATAAGTGGTGATACATTTGCCATTGTAGAACTGCTGTTGTCTTGAACGCTCATTATATAACCTGTGCAAGGAGCGAGAACATTTCCAGACTCGTCTATGATAAGTGTTGCATCTTCGTCTACATAATAGATAGCCTCTGTCAATTCATCAATTGTTTCTTGTCCGCTTTCAAGCGATGTTTCAAGAGAACTAACTGTATTGTCGTAGACAGTATCTGCATTGTTATAACTTGCGATTGACAAGTCGTATTCTTCTTGAGCTTGGATTTTTAGTGTATCCATTGTTGTTATGTATTTAGACCTTGATGTTGACAAAGAAGTCAATTGTGACTCTAGACTTTCTAGTTGACCGTCTAGTGCATCATAAGCTGTGTCGTATTCTTCTTGTGTTTTTTCTAAAGAAGAATTAAGTGATGTTAGTTCTTCTTCTGCTTTTTGCAAAGACTCTTGCAAAGCGAGGAGTTTTTCTTCGTTTGTCACTACCTCTTCAGCACCAGTCATATCACCAGTTGTTTCGTCGTCAACAGGCACATCACCTGTTGTTTCGTCGCCTGTTGTTTCGTCGCCTGTTGTTTCGTCGATAAAACCATCGTCTATCACAGTTGCAACCAAAGCAGCCTCTTCTTCAATAAGAAGTTCAAGTGCTGCAATTTGTTCCTCAAGACTTGTGATAACAGCTTCTTGTGTAGTTACAGCCGATTTTGCATCTGCCAAACCGTAGTCGCTTGTAAGACCATATTTAATTTGATATTCAATATCGTCTATATCTTCATTCACGTCTGAAATATCTGAGTTGTAATCTGTTAGAGTTTGATTAATTTCAGAAATTTCTAGGCTGTAAACTGTTGCTGCACTTTCGCCACTTGCAATTGTTTTGTCATAAGTTGCTTGTGCCTCAATCATTTTACTCTCTATTTCCATGCTCAAATTAGATTGCTCTAACTCAGCACTAGAAAGAGTAGATAAATCTGAGCTTGCATATTCTTCGTAATCTTCTAAATTCAAAACAGCGATTACTTCGCCAGCCTCAACATATTGACCAGCAGAAACCAAAATTTCTTCAACTGTCATTCCGCTTTCAACCTCAACATCAACTGTGTCAAGAGAAGCATTGCCAGACTCCGCAACACCGACAACTATGTCAGTTTTTGCAACCGTTTCTTCCATGTACAAAATTTCGCCATCAAGCACGCTGCTAGCATTATTGTTAATCACAAAAAATGCAACTACACCCACAGCTATCGCCACAATAATCACCGACAAAATCACAATCTTTTTAACAGTGAAATTTTTAAAGACCTTAAGCATTCTACCATTTCTCCTTTAGATATATTAGTTTATTTTTTAGTTTATAGTTATTTTATAAAAGAGTTTTGATGTTACTGTGATAGTATTTTTAATTTTAGTTAATAAATTAACCGTTTGTATAAAACTAAATACAAAAAAGCGTGATTATTTGTTAAAACTAACAAATAATCACGCTAAATTCAGTAAATATTCACATTTGAAGAACGAATTTTTATTCCATTAATATTGTAGGGTGCTATAATTCACAATTCATAATTCACAATTCACAATTGTGGTGGAAACTCCACTTTTCACTTTTACTCATTACTTAAGTTACCGACTATGAGCCCCAACCCTACATTCAAAAAATCCGTGAGGATTTTCACATTTATTGTCAATTTTCAATTTTCAATTATCAATTAACACATCCACCTTTTCTCAAAATCTTCCACCAGCACGACTTCCGCCACCGCTACTTCCGCCACGGCTTCCACCGCCACCACCAGAACCGCCATTATTTTTTGGAATTTCTGTTCTTGTTGTGTGAGAATATAGATAAATATCTCTACTTCTAAAAATATTAAAATTTTTGATGTAATAACCAGCCGACTTTTGCGGTTTGGCTGTATTTAGCTGATTTTTTAGCGATATCATTATAATCAAAGTTATAACCACCACAATAATCATAGCTACTAAAAACTGTACCGAAAAAATAAAATCAAACGAAAAAGCGTCTGGGTTTCTTATTTCACTTTCTGTCAAGTTCATAAAAGTGACAAAAGCTGTGTAATAATCATTGCTAGAAAGATATGTAGCTGCTTTTGTGCCCATGTCGTATAGTTCGTCTGGGTCAATCACATCGCCAGCTATGCCATCTGCCCTTGCCTCCCAGCTTCTGCCAACTGTGTCAACAACAAGCACAACACGGTCTTTGCTTTCTCCGCCAATTTCGTAGTACTCAACAAAATCATCTACATAAGTGATAAGGTTTTGCGAACCAACATCGTTTACGGTCGCTACAACAAAATCAACACCCAAGGAACTGTGATATTCTCTGGCACTGGCACTAATATTTTCGATTTCGCTTTGTGAGAGCATATCCGAATAGTCCAAAACATATCCGCTGTCGTCTGTTGCTGCCGAAACACAGGTAAAAAACGCCGTTGTCATAACAAGAACAAGTATCATAGAAATAATTTTTTTCATAACATCAACCTCCAAAAAGCATTGCAACAACAACGCTCGCAACAGCAGTTAGACCTGCAAAAATTCCAGAACTCATAAGCCAAAACTTGAGTCTGTCTGTTGGTAGTTCGCCAACTATTTTTCCAGTTTGCCCATTCATAGCAAAGGTGTATTTTTTGCCATGATAATTAGTATTCAAAATCCACATTGGAAGCATTGTATATTTAATATCGCCTTGCAAAATGTTTATGTTAGAAGAAATCAAGTTAACCGTATCATAGCCGATAACAGTTTTTCTGAACTCTTCAATGGTGCTTTCTCTTATTCTTTCGTTCGCCCTCGGAACACACTGCTCTGCCGAAACATCGTATTTATCAGCCAAATATCCTGTTAGATATGCCGTTTGAAAAGCCTCTGATTGTTTGTAGTCAAAAGGCTCAATCGCCTCGGAATACTTATCCTCAATCTTGCTTGAGCCGTCAACTGGGATTTTCTCAAAGCTAACTTCACCATTTCTGACAAGGCTAAAATGACTAGTTTTAACATACCTGAATTTGCTATCACTCCAAGTTCTCACCCTTGTCGCCTTAAACCTCATGTCTGCCTTGCTATCGCAGTCAAACAACCAATAAGGCACATAGAGCCCTTGGACTTCTTCAATTTTATTATCTGTCTTAAACTCTTTTGGCAACAAAATTTTTCCCTTATAAAAATTTTTCAGTGCATTTTTTGCAGAATTTTTATCGAATTTAAAAGGAATAACATAGTCTGGCTTAAACATACCCTCAAACTGTTTTGGCAAAATAACAGGATTGCCACAGTATGGGCAAGAAGTTGCGGCTGTTTCTTTGTCGGCAATAATCTCTCCACCACAGCTTTGGCATACGTATGCCGAGATATTTTCTTTTTCTTCGCCAGTCCAATCTCCGTTGCCTGTGTCGCTAGAATACACATCCCAATTCATGTTATCCTCAACGGCCTCTTTTTCAGCTTCGTTAAATTCTCTGACAGACTCAATCGGAAATTCACCCTCGCAATAAGGGCACTTTAGCATTTGTTTGTTTGGGTCAAACTCAATCGCTCCGCCACAGTTTGGGCATTTGTTGGTTTCTATTCGTGCCATAAATTATCCTCCCATTCATATTTCAATCTATATATAAAATTGTATCAGTTAAGAGCATTTTTGTCAATAAAAAAAACACATTAAGCTCAATTCAGTTGCTTTATTTGTCTATTTATGTTAAACTTAAGCTAACTTATATGAAAGCTTGGTGTTTAAAACGAAAAATATAGAAATACTTGCACCCGTCGGTTCTAAAGAAAGCCTAAGTGCTGCCGTTTTTTCTGGTGCAGATGCTGTCTACCTCGGTGCTTCTACCTTTAGTGCGAGAGATAGTGCGACTAATTTTGAAAACGAAGAACTAAAAAACGCTGTCGAGTTTTGCCACGAAAGAGATGTAAAAGTCTTTGTCGCTGTCAATACTTTGATAAAGGATATCGAATTTTTGGATATACTAAATTTAGTAGATTTTTTGTGTGAAATTGCTGTTGATGCCCTGATTGTTCAGGACATGGGACTTTTTTATATACTCAAAAAATCTTGCCCAAATATGCACATTCACTGCTCAACTCAGATGAGTATTATGAGCATATCCGCTGTTAAACT
>JAWXUN010000159.1:0-4855 GCA_044426425.1 Clostridia bacterium
TCAACCAAAAAACCTTTGCTATCAGCATAATTTTTTAATATCATATTATCTGTTATAGAAAGCGATGGTGCAAGTCCCATACCGAGTCTGTCCTCTGGGATAAAACTCATAGAAATACCTTTTTCTATGATTGCTTTTGGCGAAAGTCCAACAATGTTATCGCCTTTGTGAATCATTGAACCAGTTACGATAGGTCTAAGTCCAGCGATTGCCTCACAAAGTTCTTTTTGACCACAACCCGCAATGCCAGCAACACCCATAATTTCGCCACCACGAATATAGAAATTAACGTCGTCGATAGCCAAAGCATCTTCGTCGTTTTTAATCTTTAGATTACGTATTTCTAAAAGCGGAGGAGTTTTTTCTACTTGTGGGCGGTCTATGTTTAGGTCTATCTTCATGCCAACCATAAGCTCTGTGAGTTCTTGTTCACTTGTTTCTTTTGTGTTAACAGTTGTGATATACTCACCTTTGCGTAAGATTGCAACTCTGTCAGAGATATCCAAAACTTCGTTTAATTTGTGAGTTATAATTATAACAGCGTGTCCATCTTTTTTCATTTGACGAAGAACATCAAACAATTTTTTTGTTTCTTGAACAGTTAGAACAGCTGTTGGTTCATCTAAAATAATAATTTTTGCACCATAATAAAGAACTTTAAGTATTTCCAAAGTTTGTTTTTCACTTACAGCCATATTATGTACTTTTTTTGTAGGGTCAATGTCAAAACCGAATTTTTGACACATTTCTGATATTTCAGAAAATCTGTTTTTGCGAAGAATAGTTCCAGAATTTTCTTTTCCAAGCCAAATATTGTCAGCAGCAGTGAACACATCAACAAGTTTGAAATGCTGATGAACCATGCCAATACCAAGTTTTTTTGAATCTTCTGGCGAATGAATTGTGACAGGTTTTCCGCCCAACAAAATCTCTCCACCATCTGGCTGATAAATGCCTGAGAGCATATTCATCAGAGTGGTTTTTCCAGAGCCGTTTTCACCAAGAAGAGAAAGAATTTCGCCCTCTTTAACGGTTAAGTTTACATTTTTGTTGGCAATAACACTGCCAAAAGTTTTAGTAATACCACGCATTTCAATGGCATAATTTGACATTTGTTTTCCCCCTTTTTGTTGCTGATATTAAAACGTAAGGAACGTCCAAAGGGCGTTCCTTACTAAAATATTTTTTAAAAATTAGCCGATTTCTACGCCTTCAACATTATAGTTCATAGAACCAGTAATTACGCTGTCGTCAATCTCGCCAGCCTCTGTACCGTCATTTTTCATAACAGGTTCTTCAACCATTGTTATTTCGCCAGTTTCTGCATCGATTTGAAGAGAAACACCAGAGAATACATCCCAATCACCAGCAACAATTAGTTCACATACTGATAAAAGAATTTCTGTTGTTCCCTCTGCTGCGTTATCTGTAATATCAGAAACGTCAACAAAACCTTCTGCCAAACCACCATAGTAGTTTCCAACTGTATCCATGAATGTACTTGGGTCTTCCATAGCTGCTGTCATAGCTGTTTCGTAGTAGATATACCAGTTCCAGATTGGAGCAGTGATATGTGCATCAGGAGCTTGCTCTGTCATATCTGAGTTATAACCGATACCATAGATACCATTTTCTTCTGCAACCATTTGTGGTTGAGCTGAGTCGCTGTGTTGTGTGATGATACCAACATCATAAGTGTCGATTAAAGCTTGAGCAGCTTGACGCTCTAGTGTTTCATCGCCCCAACTTGAGATTTCGTTTACATATACAGTTGCATCTGGGTTAACAGAAAGAACACCCATTGTGAATGAGTTGATACCTGAACAAGTTTCTGCATATTCTAGGTTATAAGCAGCAACATAACCGATGTTGTCGTTGCCTGTTTCTAAAGATTTTAGACCAGCAGCAACACCAGAAAGGTAACGTGCTTGATAAATACGTCCAAAATAGTTATTGAAGTTTGTATCATTGCTTAGATATCCAGTTGCGTGTGAGAAGATAATTTCTGAATACTCTTCTTGTGAAGCAGCTGTATCAAAAGCTGTGATGTAACCAAAAGAAATACCGAAGATGATGTCGCAACCTTGACCAGCAAGATTATCAATAGCAGCAGCAACTTGTGTGTCGTCTTCTTCTACGTTGTCAACAATTTTTAATTGTGTTTCTGTATCAAGACCAAGATTTTCCATAGCTATTGTGATACCATTGTGATGTTGGTATGTGTAGCCAGATGTATCGTTTTGGCTTGTGATGTAGATAGCACCAACAATAAAATCGTCATCCGAAGTAGTTTCTGATGAGTCTTCTGAGTCTGTTGAAGTTGTTGATGACTCTGATGATGTAGATGATGTTTCTGTAGAACTACAAGCTACAAGAGATACTGCCATTGCAGCAGATAAGATAAGTGCAAGAATTTTTTTCATTTCCCTTTTTTCTCCTTTTTTGTCTTTGTTTTTTATATAGAAAGCCTTTCGGCTAACTGACTAAATTTTATTCACCCAAAAATTTAACGCCTGTTTCTTCGTTTAGCGGTGCAACTTTTGCTAAAGACTCAACACGAACACCCATGTTTCTAATCATATCTCCACCAGGTTGGAACGATTTTTCTATTACAATTCCAGCACCGATGATTGTTGCTGTTGCCTCGTTAACAAGTCTTATAAGTCCCTCGAGTGCGGCACCATTCGCAAGGAAATCGTCAATAATCAAAACTTTGTCGTTTTCATTTAAATACTCTTTTGAAAGAATAATGTCATAAACTTTTCCATGAGTAAAAGACTCTACTTTGCTTGTGTAGACATCACCAGATATATTTTTAGTTTGATTTTTTTTAGCAAAAATAACAGGGCAATTGTCAAAATATTGTGCTACTATGCAAGCAATTCCAATGCCAGAGGCTTCTATTGTAAGAATTTTATTTACACCAAGATTATCAAAACGACGACGGAACTCTTTTCCTATCTCGCCCAAAAGTTGTATATCAATTTGATGATTTAAAAAGCTATCTACTTTGAGCACTCCTGTGCCACGAACTTTGCCGTCACGGCGAATTCGTTCTTTTAATAATTCCATAATTTTTTTGACACCTTTCTTGTGTAACATTGGTTTGTTTTGACGTACTATTTATATTTTAACGAAAAACTCACAATTTCGCAACATATTTTTTACAATTTCCGATATTTTAACAGAAAACTTTTACATACATTTCATTATATTTTTGTTCATTATAAACAAACATTCTAAATTTAATACAAAATTAGCAAAAAAACTATCACAATTAACATTATTTATAAATCTTTTTTTGTTTTATATTTACAAATTACATATAATGGGTTATTATATATATATCGCTTTGTTTATGTAGATAAACAATTTAACGGTAAAAAAGTATAATAAAAGAAAGGCTTATTATGGATTATTACGTATCAAAAAAAGGAAACGATTTTGCTAGCGGAACAAAAGATGCTCCGTTTCTTACAATTTCTAAGGCTGCAAAGCTTGCGGTTGAAGGCGACACAGTCAATGTATTTTCTGGAGTATATAGAGAATGGGTCAAACCGAATTGGGGCGGTTCTAGCGAGATTAACAGAATTACATATCAAGCTGTAAAGGGCGAAAAAGTTGTAATCAAAGGCTCAGAAGAAGTGACAAATTGGGAGATTTATGACAAGACTGTTTGGAAAGCGGTTTTGGATAATTCAATTTTTGGCGATTATAACCCTTATGCACAAACTATTGATGGCGACTGGATGGTTAACCCAAAGGGTTGGAGAGTTCACACTGGCGATGTTTATCTTAACGGAAAATCTTTTTTTGAGGCTCGCACTCTAGAAGATGTTTTAAACCCTGTTGTTAGAGAAACTTTTACTTGTTTAGGCAGAGAATGCAGTCCAAAAGGCTATACATTAGAAGAAACTTTGTATCAATGGTATGCAGAGATTGACGAAAATACTACAACAATTTATGCTAATTTTGGAGCTGTTAATCCTAACGAAAATCTGATAGAAATCAATGTAAGAAAATGCTGTTTTTATCCTGAAAAACTTGCCATAAATTATATAACAGTACGTGGATTTGAGATTGCTCAAGCTGCAACTCATTGGGCACCGCCAACAGGCGACCAAGTGGGAATGCTTGGTGCACATTGGAGCAAAGGTTGGATTATAGAAAATAATATCTTTCACGATGCAAAATGCAGTGCGGTAAGTATCGGAAAAGAAGAAAGCACAGGCAACCAAGACTCGTATAGAACTCACAAAAAATCTGGCTACGAATTTCAACTAGAGTCGGTATTCCGTGCACTGAAAATTGGTTGGGATAAAGATAAAATCGGTTCTCATATAATCAGAAACAACACTATGTATAACTGCGGTCAAAACGGAATTGTTGGACACATGGGCTGTGCATACAGCAAAATTTATGGAAATCATATTTTTAATATTGGAACAAAACAAGAATTTTTTGGTTGGGAAGTTGCAGGGATTAAGTTCCATGCACCTATCGACACAGAGATATTTGAGAACAGAATACATGGCTGTGTTTTTGGCTTTTGGATGGACTGGCAAGCACAGGGCACTCGTATAAGCAGAAACCTTTTGTATGACAATTTGACAGACGGAAACATTGAGGTTACACATGGCCCTTGCATTGTGGATAACAATGTTTTTGCATCTACTTATGGACTTGACAACCATGCACAAGGCACAGCATATATCAATAATTTGATGTGTGGACGTATGCACAAAATAAAAATTCTCGACCGTGCTACTCCTTATCATTTCCCACATTCAACAGATGTTGCTGGCTATGCTTATGTATATACAGGTGATGATAGATACTACAACAACTTGTTTGT
>JAWXUN010000160.1:0-4807 GCA_044426425.1 Clostridia bacterium
GATAATTCCAGCACCAACTTCTTTGCAGATAGAGGCAATTCTCTTGCAATTTTTGATGTTTTCTGGTCTTATAACAAAGCTTCTTGCATTTATTTCAACTAAAATATTATTTTTCTTAATTCTGGGATAACTTTTTCGTAATCGTATTTAAAAAGCTCTGAACCACTGTGACCTATTGTGTTTACGTGTTTGTTTTGTGCCACGTTTAGATACATATAGGTGCATTTTTCTACGCTTGGATTTCTGAGAGTTTCGATAGGTATATTGTGAACCGAAGCGATAACAAAATTAACTTCATCATTTGGGTTATAGTCGATTGTTCCGCTAAAATCTATGATGTTTGTTTCTTGCCCAGAAATAACCTTGACACCATCTTGCATAAGTGGCAAAAACTTCATAGCGTCAAAATAATATTCAGCTGGAGAGCCATACATTGTTTTGCCGTGGTCGGTTATTGCAATTGCGTATAGCCCTTTGTTTTTAGCAGATGTAACCATCTCTGCAACTGTGCTATAAGCGTGAGTTGATGCGATAGTGTGAGTGTGCAAGTCGGCTATGATATTATACATAAATGACCCTGCCATGGCATAATGCAAGAAAACATTAAGTCGCCAGTGACAAACCTTTCTTGTTAATTATATATCCAAATCTTTTTTGATATTCTCGCCTGGCATCAAGGATAAGTCAACACCAAGGTTAGTCAAAAGCTCGTGTGCTGCGTTATAGCCCATTTTCTTTTGTCTGTTATTCATCGCAGCAACTTCTATGATAATAGCCAAGTTTCTGCCTGGTTTTACAGGAATAGTCATCACAGGGACTTCAATTCCCAAAATTTCTGTATAAATATTGTCAATGCCCATTCTGTCATAGACTTTTGTATTATCCCAAAGTTCTAGGTTAATAACCATGTCAATTTTTTCTTGAATTTTAACAGCACCCATACCAAAAATGCTCTTTGCATTTATCATGCCGATACCACGTAGTTCGATAAAGTGTCTGATGTTGTCTGGAGCTTGACCGACTAGTGATTTTCTGGAAACTCTTCTGATTTCAACAGCATCGTCTGCAATGAGTCTGTGACCTCTTTTGACAATTTCTATTGCTGTTTCGCTCTTGCCAACTCCGCTGTCACCAACGAGCAAAATTCCCTCGCCATAAACCTCAACCAAAACACCATGCCTTGTAATTCTTGGTGCTAACACAACATTTAAATAAGCAACGAGTGCAGCAACAATGTTAGAAGTGGAGTCTTGTGATAAAAGCAGAGGTACTTCGTATTTTTTGGCACATTCAAGCAAATTTTCGCCAGTTTCTAGCCCTCTCGAAACGATAACAGCAGGTGGTTTCATGCTGAAAAATTTTTCGACAGCTTGTTTGTTTTTTTCAGGACTAAAATTTTCGAGCATAGCTGTTTCCGCTCTGCCCAAGATGTTAATTCTTTGATTGTCAAAATAGTCATAAAATCCGTTTAGTTCAATTCCAGGGCGGTTAACTTCTCTTGAAGAAACAAAGATATCGTCCTCACTTTTTGGAAGATACAAAGCTTCGAGAGAAAGTTCTTTAATTATCTTTGATAATTGTATGTTATATGATTCATGCATAAAAAAAATAATCCTTTCAATATATATTAATTTTATTTTAACATATATTGAAAGGAAATTCAACTAAATTAGAGAACTTTAGCCAAAAAGTTCTTGAGTCTTTCGCTTTTTGGAGAAGAGAACAGTTCTTCTGGTTTGTTTTCTTCAACAATCAGCCCATCTGCCATAAATATAACACGGTCGCCAACTTCTCTTGCAAAGCCCATTTCGTGAGTTACAACAACCATTGTCATTCCGTTTTGTGCAAGTTGTTTCATAACGTCCAAAACTTCTCCAACCATCTCTGGGTCAAGAGCAGATGTTGGTTCGTCAAAAAGCATAACTTCTGGGTTCATGCATAGTGCACGGACAATTGCAATACGTTGTTTTTGTCCACCGCTTAGCTCATTTGGATATGAGTTTGCTCTGTCTTTTAGCCCAACACGCTCCAAAAGTTCTAGTGCTTGTTTTTCTGCATCTGATTGATTTTGTTTGAGAAGTTTCGTTGGAGCGATTGTCATGTTTTCGAGAATAGTCATGTGAGGGAAGAGGTTAAAATGCTGAAAAACCATTCCCATTTTTTGCCTGTGAAGATTAATATTGATTTTTGGGTCAGTTATATCTGTTCCGTCAAATATAACCTTGCCACTTGTTGGATGTTCTAAGAGGTTTAGGCAACGTAAAAAAGTAGATTTTCCACTACCAGACGGACCAATTACAACGACAACTTCACCTTTGTGAATTTCTGCACTTACACCGTTTAGTGCTTTGATTTTTCCGCCCACAAAGTGCATATTTAAGTCTTGTACTTTAATCAGTGTTTTGTCATTATACATATTAAATACCTGCCTTTTTTACTTTAGAGATTTTGCTGTTTTGGCTAAATTTTTTCTCTATTTTTCCAACTAAGAATGTGAAGAACATAACCAAAATCAAATATATAGCAGCAACAATGATAAGTGGCATGAACTGAATATAAGTTGCACCACGCACAATGTCGCCAGCCTTTGTTAAATCCATAACAGAAACATAACCAGCAACGCTTGTTTCTTTCAAAAGAACGATAAACTCGTTTGCAAGAGTTGGCAATACGTTTCTTAGTGCTTGTGGCAAGATTATAGATTTCATTGTTTGGAGATAGTTAAAACCAAGGCTTCTGCCAGCCTCAAACTGTCCGTTGTCTATACTCATAATTCCGCCTCTAAAAATCTCTGCAACATAAGCACCAGAGTTAATTCCGAAAGCGATAGAACCGATTAATAGACCATTGTTACTGCTTGCAAAAATTACATAATAAATAATCATAAGCTGAATAATAACAGGAGTTCCACGGATAACTGTTAGATAAATTTTGCAAAGTGCATTGCAAATAAGCAAGATAATTCTGCTTGCACCATGCATATTTTCTCCGTTTTTCTCCCATGTTGTACGCACAATTGCGATTATGATACCGATAGTTGCACCAATTATAAGTGCGATAGCTGTCATAGATAGGGTGCTAAACAAACCCTCGACATAAAATTCCCATCTATCTTTATCAATAAAGCACATTGTAAAATCTTTTTGTATTTGCTCAAAAAATTCTAGCATTTTTTAAAAATCTACCTTTCCATAAATTGCAATAAAAGTGAAGAGAATTTCTTGAAAACTCTTCACTTTTATCTATTACTATATCTACATCAAAAAATTATTGATTATTATTTTCAACAAATGCTTTTGCAGGTTCGTTGTCGATGATAACGCAATCAATTTTTCCGCTAACTAAAGCAGCAACAGCATCAGCACCTTTGTTGTATCTTTGGATTGTTCCAAGACCAGCATCTTCGATATCCCAAGTTGCATATAGGTCGCCAGTTGTTTGTGTTTGAACACCGATGTTATAGTTTGCACCTTCTACGAACAAATCGTCTACGCTTGTGATTTCACTGCCTTCTTTAACGATAACAACTTGTACACCTTGTGCATAAGAAGTTGTGAAGTCAACGCTTTCTTTACGCTCGTCAGTAACTGTTAAGCCAGCCATGCCCATGTCGATTTTTCCACTTGTGATAGATGGAATAACAGCATCAAAAGACATATCATCAATAACAAGTTTCATGTCTAGTTTGTCAGCAATAGCAGCAGCGATTTCTGCATCAATTCCGATGATATCGTCGCCGTCATAATATTCATAAGGTGGGAACTCTGCATTTGTACCCATTCTTAGTTCTTCTTTGCCTTCTACATCTGTTTGAAACTCAAGGTCGTTCTCAACGCCCTCTATGTATTTAGCAACAATTTTGTCAGCTGTGCCATCTTCGATAAGTTCAACCAAAGCAGCATCAATTTTTTCCAAAAGTTCTGTGTTTTCTTTTGAAACAGCAATTGCATAGTCCTCTAGAACATATTCTGTGTCAAGAATTTTTAGAGTTACTGTTTCTGTGTTAGAGCAAGCTGTTAAAGCGAAAGCTAAAACTGCTACTAAAGCACCCGCAAGAATTTTTTTTAGATTTTTCATTTGTGTTTCCTCCAAATTTTTTTAAATTACTTGAATATTATACATCAATATTCTTTATTTTGCAATAGTTTTCTTGATTTTAAGCATTATTATACAGTTATATTTTATTTCTACGGCTATGAATAGTATATATATACTATTTCAGCCTGTAAATTTATACAAAAAAAGTATCGGAACAATTCATCTTGCTCCGATACAAAAAAATTTAAATTTCGTGGCTTTTTTTAATACCATATTTTTTTCTTAAAAACGCTCCCCAAAGTCCTGTTGCTCTCATCACTACTACTTTCATAAAAAAACACCTTACCTTCTATGTACAATTATTCCGAGTGCCGTGATGATTACTGCGACGATAAACATCGTGAGGCCATAGGGACAAAAGCACGAAAAAGTCATGCCCAATCCAAATGCAATGGCATAACTGCCACAGGGCTTGCGGTATTTATTACAACAATTATTCCACGAGTTAAAAGACACAAAAATCACCTCTGCAATCGTTTGAGTTAGCGGATATGTTGAAAATGTCAAGGATAAAATTAAGAGTTTTGGAACTTATCCGTAGGGTACGCATCCATAGTCGGTAACTTAAGTAATAAGTAAAAGTGAAGAGTTAAGAGGTGTAGCGGAAATCTTGCGATTTCTTAATTATATATTGTTTTATAAACTATATTTTTCTAAATAAATTATAATATACAAAACTTTAATCAAAAAATCCGTGAGGATTTTCACA
>JAWXUN010000161.1:0-4776 GCA_044426425.1 Clostridia bacterium
TGGATAAATTCATACATAGCACAAACGTCGCCACTATTTAAAGTTGGTAAAGACGCTGGATATTTGTTAAAGAAAAAAGACGGCGATGTTTGGCAAACTGATAAATGGCAGTCTGGCATGGGAATTATCGACTTCACAAACCCAGATGCATATAAATGGTACCAAGACGAGCTTAGAAAATTGCTTGACCAAGGCGTTGATTGTTTCAAGACAGATTTTGGCGAGAGAATACCAACAGATGTACAATATTTTGACAACAAAGAGCCTGTTCAAATGCACAACTATTATACATATCTATATAACAAATGCGTTTTTGAACTTTTGGAAGAGTACAAAGGTAAAAACGAGGCTTGTCTGTTTGCGAGAAGTGCGACAGTTGGCGGACAAAAATTCCCTGTGCACTGGGGCGGTGACTGTTGTTCAAACTATATGTCAATGAGCGAGTCTATGCGTGGTGGATTGTCACTTTGCATGAGTGGCTTTGGTTTTTGGAGTCACGATATATCTGGATTTGAGGGAACAGCTCCAAACGATGTATACAAGCGTTGGGTTGTATTCGGCTTGCTCTCAACTCATTCAAGATTACACGGAGCAAATTCGTATCGTGTACCTTGGCTATTTGGAGAAGAAGCTGTTGAAGTTACAAGATTTTTCACAAAATTTAAGTGCTCACTAATGCCATATCTATTTTCAAAGGCAGTGCAAGCCCACAAAACTGGTGTGCCTGTTATGAGAGCGATGGTTTTGGAATATACAGAAGACATTTCTTGCCACGATATCGAAAGACAATATATGCTTGGCGACAGCATTATGGTTGCACCAATTTTTGAAAAAAGCGGAGATGTTGATTACTACCTACCAAAAGGAAAATGGACAAATATGTTAAGTGGAAAAGTTATTGAGGGTGGTTCTTGGATGCACGAAAACCACGGTTTTATGTCACTTCCGCTAATGGCAAGAGAAAATTCTATCATTGCTTTTGGTGCAAACAACACAGAAACAGACTACGATTATATGAGTGGAATAAATTTCAATATTTTTGAATTATCAGACAAAGCAACAGCAGAAATTTTTGACACAAAAGTAGAAAAAACACTCAAGATAACAGCTGTTAACGAGTCAGGTGAAATAACAATCACTTTGGACGGCTATTATGAAAACGCAAAAGTTTTGATGAGAAATATCTTTGATATTCAAAACTTAAGCGGTGGAACAGCAGAAAAAACAGAACAAGGAATGTTGATAAACATCACAGAAAACACAATCAAATTCTCTTGCTAATAAAAGGTTATATATGAAAAAACAAGAATATCAAAATCCTGTTATAAAGGGATTTCACCCAGACCCTAGTATTTGTATTGTTGGCGACGATGCCTATATTGTAAATTCTACATTTGAATATTTTCCTGGTGTTCCAATTTTTCACAGCAAAGACATGGTAGATTGGGAACAAATTGGGCATTGTTTGACAGACGAAAAACAACTTTGTCTTGATAATTGCAAGCGTTCTTCTGGTGGAATTTATGCACCGTCGATACGTTATAACAACGGCAGATTTTATATGATAACAACAAATATATGCGACAAAGGTAATTTTATTGTTCACACAGATGATATAAACGGAAAATGGTCAGAGCCTTTTTGGATAGACCACAAGGGCATAGACCCATCTCTTTTATTCGATGGCGACAAAGTATATTTCTGCGGAACAGGCCCAGATGATAACAAAAAAAGTGCGATAATTCTATTTGAAATCAACCCAGATACAGGCGAGGTGCTAAGCGAGAAAAAAGCAATTTCTTATGGCACAGGTGGCAAATATCCAGAAGGGCCACATATTTATCATATAGGCGATTATTATTATTTAATGCTTGCAGAGGGTGGCACTGAATATGGGCACTACGAAACAATTCAGAGGAGTGCTTCTGTTTGGGGGCCTTACGAAAAATGCCCATACAATCCAATCATAAGCAACCGTGATAATATGAACAGCCGTGTTCAATGCACAGGCCATGCAGATTTGGCTATGGATAAAAATGGAAACTGGTGGGCGTGTTGCTTAGGTGTCAGAAAGCTCAAAAATGGGCTTATGCATAATTTGGGAAGAGAAACATTTGTCGCTCCAGTAACATGGAAAGACGCTTGGCCTTTTGTTGCGGAAGATGGAAATATCTACGAAAAAATGTCGGCTGATTTGCCAAGCAATATTTGCAAAAACAAGTCAATAGATTTCAAAGATGACTTTAGTTCAAAAGACTTAGATTTAAATTGGACATTTATCCGCAAAAAAGAAAAAGACAGATATATCGTAAAAGACAATTCACTAACTATTTGTGGAAGTGATAACGATTTGCACGATTTGTTCCCAAGCTTTGTTGGTGTTAGACAAAAAGAATTTTGCATGACGGCAGAAACAACTCTAAAGCTTAAGGACTTAAACAAGATTGGAAAAGCTGGCATCACCGCACTTCAATGCAAAGAACACTTTTTCGCACTAGAAATATCAAAGCAAAATGGGCAATGTGTTGCAAGCTTGCAAAAACGTGTTATGGATATGGACTGTGTGAGGCAGTCGCTTGTTTTAAATGCTGAAGAAGAAATAACTTTAAGGATAGAAACAAACGAGTCGGAATATATTTTTTCTGTTTGTGATGCCTACGGTTGGCACGAAATAGGAAAGGGTAAAACAGTTGCTCTATGCACAGAAACCACAAGCCCAAACACTTTTACAGGTGTGTTCATAGCTTTGTTTGCGGTGGATACAAACGCAACATTCAAAAAATTTTCACTTGTCACAGCATAAATATAAAGAAAGGTTTGTCAGTCATGACAGGGTCATAAATATGTACGATTTTTATATGAAAAGCGAAGAGCGAAAAGCAATAGAATTAGATTTTAGTGGAACATCGCCAAGTGGCGAAACTGTTTCCATAGACTCAATTTCTTACAAGAAAAATGGAAAAGCTTGTATTCCTATAATAGGTGAATTTCCTTATGCACGATACAGCGAATGCGAGTGGGAAAAGGGTCTAAGGAAAATGAAAGCTGGCGGAATAGAGAGAGTCAGCTCCTATATATTTTGGATTTATCACGAAGAAGAAAAAGGAATTTATCGTTTTGACGGAGACAGAAATATCAGAAAATTTGCAGAACTTTGTCAAAAAGTCGGCTTAACTTTTATGCTAAGAATTGGCCCATGGGTAACAGGCGAATGCAAAAATGGTGGCTTTCCAGATTGGGTTTTAGACTTGCCAGATGTACATGGAAAAGCCCACGGAAACACGCCACAGTTTATGTCGGCTGTTAGAAGTTATTTTGAAAAATTATACGAGCAAGTTCAGGGTTTAATGTACAAAGACGGTGGGCCTATTGTGTCTATTCAACTCGAAAACGAATACACAATTCACCGTGCAATCAATGTGCAAAACGGAATTGAGTATCTGCATGAACTCAAAAAAATGATTGTAGATATCGGTTTTGATGTACCATTTTATTCAAGAACAGCATGGGGAACAGCTATCATGTCCTATGACGAGCTTTTGCCTCTTTTTGGTGCATATTGTGATGCTCCATGGGCAAAGTCGCTAGACGAAGAACCAGCATTGAACAGGTTCTTGATAACGGATCAAAGGTATGAGGATGTTTTAGGTAAGTCAATAGAGGCTAATTTTGACCCAAATGACCTTACAAATGTCAGCGAATATTTAAAAGTTTTATACCCAATTTGGGAAAGCATGAAACCAACACCGTATTTAACAATCGAACTTGGCGGAGGTATGCAACCCTCAATTCACAGACGTATTGTTTCTGAAAAAGACGACACAGAATGTTTGACGGTTTGTATGCTTGGCAGAGGTGCAAACTCCCTCGGCTATTATGTTTATCACGGTGGAACAAACGGAAACGGTAAATTGTCAAGTTTAGAGAGCACTGCGAATGTTGTTATGGCTCATAAATATCCAAAAAAATCTTATGATTTTGGTGCTCCAATTGGCGAGGACACAATGCTCAAAGAGTCCTACCATGCACTAAAACGCAGATTTTTGGCGGTTAAAGAATTAGAAGAAGTTTTGGCTGTTTCAGATTGTCACTTCCCAGATGAAAACGCAACAGAAGAAAAAGATTTGATTTCACCTCGTATCTCTGTTAGGTTCGACCCAAAATCAAAATCAGGCTTTGTTTTTATCAACAATCACGTAAGAAAAAACACAATGCCACTAAGAAATTTTGACATTAACATTCACTACGACGACAAAGTTTTGAGTATTCCAAAATTGATTTTGCAAAATCACGACATGAGAATTATTCCGTTTAATTTGGATTTAATCGGCGGAAAATTAATCTCAACTAATACCGAGTTTTTGACAAGGATTGATGATAGATACTATTTCTATACAAATGAAAAGCCAATTTATAACACCGAGGGCGATATAAAAATAACAACTCTTGATATGCACGACTCTTTGTATGCTTGGAAATTTGACGAAAAACTTTTAGTCTGCGAAAAAACTCTTTATCAAGTTGAAAATGATATCTACCTAGAAAGTATCGACACAGATTGCGATGTTTCATTCTTTGATAATGATGGAAACAAAATCACAAAACAGTATCATTTTGATGAAATTAAGCAAGAAAACCCAAGCTTTAAACTCACCAAAGAAACAGAAAACGAAAAAGTTTATATAGCTGATTTATCAAAAATGCAAACTGAAAATGTCGAAGATATACTAATGACAACTAAGTATCTTGGCGACAGTGCCGAGCTATACGCAGACG
>JAWXUN010000162.1:0-4723 GCA_044426425.1 Clostridia bacterium
CACTTACAGAACTTTCATCTAAAGAACTCTCGTCTAAAGAACTCTCGTCTAAAGAACTCTCGTCTAAAGAACTCTCGTCTAAAGAACTCTCGTCTAAAGAACTTTCATCTAGTGAACTTTCATCGGACGATGTTGGTTGAACAACATTTGATGAATAAGGAATTAATGTAAAAGCCATTACAGTTCCTATAATAACAAGAACTGAACCCGAACCCGCAACGATTTTTCTTTTTGTGCTTTGACCTACAATATAGTTTTTGCATCTAATTGCTGAGTCCTTGCCTTTGCCTAATAGAGTTTTAATTTTTTCTAATATTTTGCTAAAATCCATGTTCTTTTTCTCCGTTTCATAATTAATTGATTTCTATGTTTACATTATAATCTTATTTAGAAATTTTGTCAATTCAGCAAAATTAGACTTATTTTCTTTGCCAATATAGAGGATAAGCGAAAAATGATAAAACTAAAAATATTATAGAAATAATGTCTACAATCATTATTGGTGTGTATGGACTTAAAAAGAAAAACAAAAGAAATACTATAAAAAGAATAGTCACGAACCATTGAATGCACCTAAAGAAAAAATTATGTTCATGCAATATGCATAATTCTTGGTTATACTTTTCTAGCTTTTCTTCTGCTGTTAGATTTTGTAAGTCTATTTCTTTCCTAAACTTATAGATATCTATTTTTACTATAAGTCCATATATTAGTTTGTTAATGAAAAAAGCACTAAAAACTAATTTCATTGGAACAGGGACTATGAAATTATAACATAATAGAACTAAGGCTATTGCAATAATAAATCTTACAATAGCACTTCTTATAATATACTTATTCATATTTAACTCCAAAAAAAAGAGAATTATTATTTAATTCTCTTAATCGTAAATTTGTAAAATTGTTTTTTTAGTTTTTTTCGCTTTTCTTTATCTTTGTTGTATCTTATTTTTAGATAATCTTTTACACCTAAAAATGAAATAGACTCATGTAAATATCGGTATTTTGCTTTTTGACAGCAAATAATCTCAATTTTCTTTTGCTTTTCCATTTTTTCAAGTTCTCTCTTGATATGAGTTGTCATGGTATAAATTTTACCAATTTCAAGTTTTTCTAAAACTTCTTTTAATTCTTTTAAAAAAATTCTTGCCATTGTATTAATTTTTACATCTAAAAGATTGTCTTTTAAAACTGCAATTCTTTTTCGACCGCTCTTGCTAACTGATTGAACTATATTATTGTTAGAACACACAAACATTTCACTAAGCCTTTTTCGCTTATATAATGTTCTTTTTCCTAAAATTAGAATACCAATGCTTAATAATAAAACCAGTATATATCTAAAAAAATCCATAAGTTCACAACCTTTAAAATATATTATTTTACTATATTTTAAAGCATTTTTTTGATTAATGCAATACATTTTTCTAAATTCCTTTCAAAAAACCTGTCATCATCAGTTGTGGTAAGTTATTTCCACAAGACAATTAATTGTATAATCGTTTCGACTTTTTTAGGAAATAACTGCTATCAATTAATAACAACAGCTAATAATTTAAAATTTGCTGTTGCAAAAAAAATAAAAACATTCAAAAAATCCTTTTAATTATTAAAAATTAGACAGCTACTAATTTTGAAATAGTAGCTGTCCGAATAAAAACCGTTAAAAATTAGTTACGATTAAATTGTTGGAGCATAAGCAAATAGGTCGTCTGTGTGTGTTGCTAAATCTCCCATTACACCCTCGAACCATGATGTGATTTGAGGAGCGAAGAATGCACCGATAACTGCTACTACAAGTACGATAAGTAGAACGATTTCTGTTGTTTGTGACATAGCTTTAACAGAGTCCATAACTCCTCTTGCTTTATTTGTGATTTTTTTTGCTGTTGATTTAATTTTGTTAAACATTTTAGTTTACCTCTTTCATTTTTTAATTTTGTTATTTTTTTAATATATACAAAAAAGAAGTTCCAAGCTGACTTCCTTTGTTGTCTGTGTTAGTTAATCACCTAAAATATCTTCTTGGATAATTTCAAGTAATTCGTTTTCGCTGTCAGCGTAAAACAGTTCAGAAAAACCGCCACACCCATCGCCCATAAAAGTCCAAACGATTTTATGGTTAATATAATCATTGATTTTACAAACGAAATAATCTTCCTTTTCCCAATCGCTTAAAGGTCTGACTTTTTGTAATTTTTCATAATGCCCCAGTGGGCGAATTAATTTAATTAAATTATCGTGCCATTTGTAATAGTCACGAATTTCCTGTATCGCATTTGTATTCAAAAAAATCACCTCCTATCGGCTAGGTTCTGATGGTGTTTTCACTTTTACCTTTTTTTGAGTTTTTTTAATGCTTGCAACTTTGACTTTTTCTTTGTTAATTTTCAGCTGTTCTTTTATAGATTTTTTTTCTTCTTTAATTGGTTTTTTGTTAATTTCTTTATCAGCTTTTTTAGTTTCTTTTGCAATCATGTAATTTGTGTATTCGCTAAAAGCTTTTGTGATAGCATCAACTTCGTTCCCTTTGAAAAAAAGTGTATGAGCTGGTGGACTTGTGTTTTTGTCTGTGACTACCGAGTAGTCAACATGATATTTTTTCAATATCGTGTCAAATTTTTTGAGGTCTGTATCATTCAAATCAAGGCTAGAAAGTCCTTGTTCTTTTTTTTCGAGATTTTCAATTGAAATTTTCCCTTTTGGGATAGCTTCTTCTCGTTTTTGGATTTTTTTGTTTTCTTTTACTTCAGCCTTATGTTCTTTGTATTTGTTAATAAAAAGCTTATTCAGTGCACCCTTTACGAGTTTAAAAAGTAGTTTTCCTGTTAGTTTTGCTCCTCTAATTGTCAGAGAAAAGCCCTTTTGGGCTATCTCTTTTGCGACTTCATCGGTCATAATTTCACCTCCTAGAAATTTTGATTTTGTGTTATGTACGGAGTAAGTTCACACCTGTTAAATTTGCTCCGTCTAGGTTTGCTCCGTCTAGGTTTGCACCTGCTAAATTTGAGTTTTGCACATTTGCCTTTGTTAGGTCTGCACCTCTTAGGTTTGCATTTGCTAAGTTTGAGTTTTGCACATTTGCCCTTGTTAGGTCTGCACCGCTTAAGTCTGCACCTGTTAAATTTGCACCGCTTAAGTCTACATCACATAAGAATGCACCGCATAAAATAGTATCTGTTAGATTTGCACCTGTTAAATTTGCGTCCATTAGGTCAGCACCTCTTAAGTCTGTACCTGTTAGGTCAGCACCGCTTAACTGTGCACCGTTTAGGTCTGCTCCTGCTAGGTATACATTTGATAAATTTATATTTGATAGGTCTATATTGCTTAGATTTTCAAAGTGATAGTTTGCTAATAAATAACATATTAGGTTAGGAAAAATTGCCTCGCCTGTATTATCTTCCGTTTTCTTATTTTCCATAATAACCTCCTAAAAGTAATATCGTTGAGTACTCCAACTGTTTGTGTCTTGGTGGTCTACTGCGTACTTCACCTTTTTTACAAAAATATTTCCGTCTAATTCACAATAAAAAGTAAAATCATCGGATAGAAAAAAATCCTCTAACTCATTAATTTTGCCAGATGACGATTGAATTAAAGCAATGTAATAATCTTTAACGGCACGAGATATAACGGCAGTACATAGCTGTTCTATTCCTATTTCATTAAATATTTTCATTCGTCACCTCAAAAATCACTCAAATCATACGATGTGCTTTGATGTGCAGTTGTGGCTGTTTCATAAGCCCCGTAATAACTTGTCATTGTGAGTGGTGCATTGTACAACGCAGAAATTAAATATTTTTTGATGTTTGTAATTTTGGTTTGTGTCTTGTTTACACATTCAAGCACATACTTAACGTGCTCATGTGTAAGATTTCTAAACCTATCTCTTACAAGTTCGGCAGGAATACGATTGCCCGAAATAAAAATAACTTTGCTGTTGCTTGCCATAACCTCCGCTATAATTCCAACTATGCCCTCAATTTGTTCATTGAGTTTTGCTCCTCGCTCTGGTGCTTTAAACCATTCATAGCCGATGTTAGAACATATTTCACCTACCAAATCATTAAAACTTAGTCCAATCCCATCTATCACATCATCATCTTTGATTGATTGATTGATATTTGTTTGATTGATATTTGTTTGATTGATATTATATTGTGCTTGATTTTCCTCGGTTTGTGGCTGTTTTTCGCTTTGATTTTTCTTGCTTGTTTTTTCTTCGGTTTGGGGTTTTACATTAATCGGCTGTTCGTAAATGATATACTCAATTTCTTGAAAATATCCTTTTTGATTGCGTATTCTTCGCCTTTCTATGTAGCCAAATTTTTCTAGTTCCTTAATAGCTGTTGTAACGCTATTAATGCCGTCAGACGATAACGCAGTTAGTCCGCTTGCTGTATAGTCCCAACTATCAGAGCATGATAACATAGTTGTCAATAAGCCTTTTGCTTTATAAGACAATCTTGTATCTCTAAAAATCTTCGATGAAATTACTGTAAAATCTGATGTTTTTTCAATTCTAAACACTGGCATAATGTATACCTCTCTCTTTTAAATATCTTTATGTTTTCAATGTTTTCTATGTTTTCAACGATTTTTTTACAGGCTATTTTTACATATTAAAAAATCACCTATAACGGATTTTCGCATATAGGTGATTTACTTACCGAGTTTCCTCGTAGCTTTTATTTTGTTTTTTTGTGATATTTTGATT
>JAWXUN010000163.1:0-4716 GCA_044426425.1 Clostridia bacterium
AAAAAGAAATTACATCAAAGACAAAAAACGCCCTAACAAAGGCTATGCAAAACGGTGCTATTGTTATATTGGCATCTGGCAGACCAACCTCTGGTGTTGTTCACCTAGCAGACGAGCTTGAGCTTGAAAAATATAACAGCTATATTTTGCCATTTAACGGCGGAAAAGTTATAAATTGCAAAACAAAAGAAACCGTTATTGAGTACACGATGAACGGCAAAGTTATTTCTGATTTATACGATTTTGCAAAAGAAAGAAACATCAATATCGTAACATACCAAGACGATTGTTTAGTGTCCGAAAACACAGAAGAAAAATATGCAACAATAGAGGCAAATGTTTGCAGATTAATTCCAAAAAAGATTGATAATTTCAAAGAATACGTAAATTTTCCTGTAACAAAATGCCTTATGATGGCAGACGGCGACTATCTAGCAAACTTTGTCAACGAGGCAAGCGAAAAATTTAGCAATCAATTGACAGTTTTTCGTTCAGAGCCATACTTTTTGGAGTTTATGCCAAAAGGTATAGACAAGGCGACATCACTTGATAATTTGCTCAAAAAACTCAATCTTACAAAAGAAGAGTTAATCTGTTGTGGTGATGGATACAACGATATTTCTATGATAGACTACGCAGGTTTAGGCGTCGCCATGGAAAACGCAAGAGAAGAGGTCAAGGCGGTTGCTAACATAATCGCAGGGCACAATGACGAAGACGGACTAGTGCCAATAATAGAAGAGTATTTGCTATAAAAAAACTAAAGGATACGATTTCGTATCCTTTAGTTTTTTAGAATTTACTTTTCAAACGTATATTTAAGCCCTGTGTACTCTCTTAAATACATACCCTCTTTTTCCCAAAAATCAGAATGTTTTTTGTATTCACTAAACATTTTATAAGCTTCGTGAATATCCATCCATTCAACTTTTAAGTCACATTCTTTTTCTTGCTCTGTCAAATTTATCTCGCCTTTTCCAATTATGTTGCAAATAAAATATTGATGAATATAGTGCATTTCTTCGTAATATTCTTCTACAATAACATTTGAACGTCCAACTTCGCAAAGGTAGCCAGTTTCTTCAAGCACCTCTCTAACGCAACATTCTTCAATGCTTTCGCCATCTTCAATTCCACCACCAGGAAGCATATACATATCACTTGAGGCAAATTTTGTTAGCAAAATATTTGTTCCCTCTATAATAATAGCCCTTGCAGCAGTTCGAGTTCTCTCTGGTTTTTCATGCCTGTTAAATCCATATATTGTTTTTGTAATCATAAAACATTCTCCCTCAAAAAAATAATCGCCCTAAAAACAGTCTATCTAAGACTATATTAGGGCGATTTACTGTTATAATTATCTTATCATCACTGACAGATTTTGTCAAGTTTCATTAGTCGTATTGAACTGTTTCGCTCAAAACTAAATATAATGTTAATCCAGTTTCTCCAGTGCTCAATCTGTCTACTGTTAGCTCTATTGTGTCGCCAGGTGCTTTAGAAATCAAGAAAGATGATAGCTCTTCTTGTGTTGTAAAACCTTGACCATCAACAGCTGTGATGATGTCATAAGGCAAAAGTCCAGATTCTTGTGCTTCAACAGATAATGTTGTTGCAACATAAAGACCTGTAGAAACACCATTAAATGATGCTGTCATCTCGTCTATATATTGTCCTGATACACCAAGCATTGCTCTGTCTTTAACATATCCATATTCAAGCAAGTTTTCTATAATAGGTTCTGCATCATCAATCGGAATTGCAAATCCCAAGCCCTCGTATCCCTCTGACACATATTTGGAACTCGTTATGCCAATAATTTCACCATAGCAATTAACAAGTGCACCGCCAGAGTTTCCTGGGTTAATCGCTGCATCTGTTTGAATAACATTTATAGCATAACCAAAATCATCAATAGAAATCTCTCTGTTAACAGCTGAAACACAACCTGTTGTCATGCTAGAGCTAAACGACATACCTCCTGGGTTGCCAATTGCATAAGCATCGTCGCCAATAACCAAATCGTCCGACGAACCAAAATCTGCCGCAGTTAGTCCTTCTGCATCAATTTTAATAACAGCTAAGTCTGTTGCGTTGTCAGAACCAACAATAACTGCCTCATAAACTGTTTCGTCTGATAATATAACTTTTAGGTTTGTAGCACCATCTATAACATGGGCATTTGTTACGATGTATCCATCAGAGGATAATATAACTCCAGAACCCTCACTTGCAAGTCCAATTTGCTCTTCTGTTTGCTGGCTTGTTCCCCAAGTGCTACCATAAGATTGAGTCACTTGATAGTTTTGTATGCATACAACAGATGGAATAACCTTTTCAGCAATCTCTTGTTTAGAAAGAACCTCGCCCGTAGATGTGCTAGTTTCTGTGCTGTCTTCACTTTCTCCACTGTTCAAAATTCCTGAAAAGCTTTCGCTTGTGTCACTGCTCGTATCATTATCAGTTTCACTGCTAATCGAAGTACTTGTGTCAATTTCAGAACTATTAAACATATCACTTTGTGTTACAAGTGCAAATGCACCAATCGAAACAGCTGATGAAAACAGAGCAACTAAAATTATAGCTAAAACTCTTTTTCCTCCACTTTTTTTGATTGGTTTTGCATAAGCACTAATATAATTGTGCTGTGGCGGATAACTATAACTAGGATATTTGTTTTTGTTATCATCGTGTTGATTTGTCTGCTGATCAACATTGGGATTATAGCTACTATTTTGATTGTTATAGTAGTGTCTATTTTGATAATCTTGTTTATTCTCTACTGGTGTGTAGTTGTTTTCGTTTGGATCGTACATAATTTTTTTCTCCTTTTATGGTAACGTATTTTTTTGCTATGCTACTATTATCATGCCCACTTGTGAAATTCATGTGATAGATTTTTAATCTTTGAAAGAATATTAAGTAACTTTTTATGTACTTTATGAATAATATATATACTTTATAATCTTTATATTTTTATTCACAAACATCTTGACTTTTATTGATTAAAATGATATGCTTGTAATGAAGTTTACAAAGGGTTTTTTTGTTAAATTTTATAAAGCTTATTTTTGTATTTTTTAGTATTGTTAAATTTGTATTAGAATATAAGTTCTCGATACTATAAATATGATACAAAAATTGTTTAAATGAAAAATATGAAAAAAAAGAGGAGAAAAATTTATGCCATTAGTAACATCAAAAGAAATGCTAACCAAAGCCCAAGAGGGAGGTTACGCAATCGGTGCATTTAATGCTGAAAACATGGAAATGGTCAAAGCTATTATCGAGGCTGCTGCTGAAATTAACGCACCTGTTATCATCCAAACAACTCCATCAACTGTTAGATACATAAGCCTTGCAACTGCAAAAGCTATGGTTGAAGCAGAAGCTAACAAAGTTTCTATCCCTGTTGCAATCCACCTAGACCACGGTAGTAGTTACGAACTTGCTATGGAGGCATTAGAGGCTGGATATACAAGTATTATGATAGATGGTAGTAAATTACCACTAGACGAAAATATCGCTATCACAAAAAAAGTTGTTGACGTTTGCAAAGAAAAAGAAATTCCTGTTGAGGGCGAACTTGGACAAGTTGGTGGCAAAGAAGACGATACAGAGTGTGAAAACGCTGGTTATACAATCCCTTCAGAAGCTGTTGAGTTTGAAAAAGAAACAAACCTTTCAATTATGGCTGTTGGTGTTGGTACTGCTCACGGTTTCTATGCAGAAACACCAGTTCTTAACAAAGAACTTATCACAGAGCTAAAAGGCTTAGTTTCTGCTCCAATGGTTCTTCATGGTGCATCTGGTATATCAGACGAAGATGTTAAAGATTGTATCGCAAGAGGTATCTGCAAAGTTAACTTCGCAACAGAATTAAGAGTTGCTTATTCTGACGGCGTTAAAGAAACACTTGCTGCAAAACCAGAAACATTCGATCCAAAAACTTATGGAAAAGCTGGTATGGAAAAAGTTAAAGAACTAGTTAAAAACCGCATTATCGTATGTGGTTGTAATGAAAAAGCTTAATTGAGGTTCAAATATGTCAGAAATTTTACTTGGAATTGATATCGGAACATCTGCTTGTAAAATCGTGGCATTCAACAAATTTGGTGAAGTATTGGCACAAGCTACAAAAGACTACAAAGTCTATTACCCAAAACAAGGTTGGGCAGAACAAAACCCAACTGAGTGGTGGGACGCTGTTTGTGCAGGCATAAAATCAATGATTGATGACGGACTAGAGGCTGAAAAAGTTTCTGGTATCGGTATAGATGGTCAAAGTTGGTCTGCTATTGCAATAGACAAAAATGGAGAAGTTCTTTGCAACACACCTATTTGGATGGATACAAGAGCAAGCGATATCTGCGATGCTTTAATAGAAAAACATGGAGAAGACAAGTTCTTTAGTGTAAGTGGCAACCCCCTAAAGCCATCTTATACAATGCCAAAAGTTATTTGGTATAAAGAAAATGTTCCAGAAATTTATAATAATACATACAAAATTTTGCAATCAAACAGCTATATTGCATTTATGCTAACTGGTGCAATCAGCCAAGAACCTAGCCAAGGCTATGGTTGGAACTGTTTTGACATGGCAACAAATACATGGAATACAGAACTCTGCAAAGAAATGGGTGTAAACCCAGAACTTCTTCCAGAATTAGTTCCATGTCATCAAGTTGTCGGAACATTAACAGAAAAAGCTTCTGC
>JAWXUN010000164.1:0-4701 GCA_044426425.1 Clostridia bacterium
TGCAGTATGTGAAACCTCTGTCTATCATAAAATCTCTTGCATAAGAGATAACAGTAGAGTGAAGTCTTGCGATGTCGCCAAGTAGGTAATAAAAACCGTTTCCAGCTACTTTTCTTGCACTGTCTAGGTCGATGCCATTTAGTTTTTCCATGATTTGTGCATGGTAAGGAATTTCGAAATCTGGTGTGAAAGGCTCGCCATATTTTTGAACCTCTACATTTTCGCTGTCGTCTTTACCAACAGGAACGCTTGGGTCGATAATATTAGGCAAAACCATCATTATATTAGTTAGTTTTTCGTCGTATTCTTTTTCTAGCTCCTCAGCCTTTGCGAGTTCAGCAGATTGAGCAGAAACTTGAGCTTTTACTTTTTCGGCTTCTTCTTTTTGACCTTTTGCCATGAGTCCACCAATTTCTTTAGAAAGTTTGTTTCTTGATGCACGTAGGCTATCAGCGTTTAATTGATTTTCTCTTCTTGCTTTGTCAATTTCCATAGCCTCGTCAACTAGTGGCAATTTTCTGTCTTGAAATTTCTTTTTGATATTTTCTTTTACGATTTCTGGATTTTCTCTAACAAATTTTATGTCTAACATTTTATCCTCCGATATATATAAATTATGATATTTTAACTTAACATTTTAATTATATATTTTTTTTTGCTAAAATTCAAGTAAAAAAGTAAATTTTTTTAAATTTCTTCTCTTAATAAGTCTAAATATTCAATTTCTTTTTGATTTAGCTTGATATCAAGAGCAGAAATATTTTCTATCATACTAGATTTTTTGCTGGTATAGATTATTGGGAATGTGTTAAGTTCTTGACTTGTTAGCCAGGCAAGAGATATTTGTGGAATGTTGATGTTGAGTTTTTCAGAGAGAATTTCTGCTCTTTTGAGTCTTTCAAAATTGCAGTCATACATATAGCCACGCTTTGTTTCGTTGCTTAAAATTTCTGTTGCTTTATCTTTTTCGTGTGACTTGAATTTTCCAGAGCAAAAGCCTTTTCCTAAAGAAGAATAGCAGAAAATTGGCATTTGATTAGCTTTGTAATATTCTCTTGATTTAATATTACTTTCGCCTGAAATAGTCACACCACCGCTCCATGGGTCCTTGACTTGCTCGGCTAAGCCATAGTGGGGGCTTATGGAGCTAAAAGGCATTAGGTTGAATTTGTAGGCATATTCATTTGCCATTTCTATACGTTCGCTTGTCCAGTTAGATGCACCAAAAGTTCTGATTTTACCGCTATCATAGAGTCTGTTTAGCGTGTCGATTATAGGTGCAACAGGGACAGATGGGTCATCTCTGTGCAAAAGGTAAATGTCGATATAGTCCGCACCTTTTTTGGAAAGGCTGTCTGTTACATCTGACATTATGTCAAACGGAGTGAGTCTTTTTCTCCATGCGTTGTGGTGTGCACCTTTTGTGATTAGCACAACTTTGTCGTGAATATCTCTTTCTGCAATCCATTTTATAAGCTTTGTTTCTCCATCGTTCCCATATACAGCGGCTGTGTCGAAGGTGTTAATACCAAGAGAAAACATATCGTCTAGCAGTTTAAAACTTTGTTCTTCTGGAAGTTTGAAAGCACCGCTAGAGCCGAAAATTATTCTTGAAACTTTTTTGTCTAAATTTTTGATTTTTCTATATTCCATTGTAAACAACTCCTAAAAATTTTTATCTTTATATTTATTAGTATAGTATCCTTTGGTACTGCCGTCAAGAAAAATTTTTGTAATTGACAAAAAACTTTTTTTATGGTATTTTATATAAAATAAGATATAATTTTATTTGTTTATTGTGCTGTTTTTTAGGATAAATAATTGTACGATATAAACAAAATAAAAAACAAAATTGCTGGAGGAAAACTTATGTTATTTGAAAAATACTATGAAAACCCAGAAAAAATTCACGTAAATACTTGCCCTAATCGTTCTTATTATGTTCCAGATTTGCCAGAAAATAGATATTGTGCATACATGGAAGAGTCTGAGCGAGTTACAATGTTGTCTGATGATAATTGGCAATTTAAATTGTATGCTAATCCTTATATTGTTGAACCATTTTTTGAAGATGATTTTTCTGAAATTGGATTTGACACAATCTCTGTGCCATCTTGTTGGCAAATTTTGGGATATGACCGTCACCAATATACAAATGTTGCATATCCAATTCCTTATGACCCACCTTATGTTCCAGATGAAAACTTAAGCGGTGCTTATATCAAATATTTCGATTTAGATGCAGAACAAATTGGCATGAAAAACTATCTGAATTTTGAGGGTGTTGACTCTTGCGAGTATGTTTGGTTGAACGGAAAATTTGTTGGTTATAGCACTGTTTCTCACTCTACAAGCGAGTTTGATATTTCTGATTTTGTAGTCGAGGGCGAAAACAAACTAGCTGTTTTGGTTCTTAAATGGTGCACTGGCACATATTTTGAAGACCAAGATAAGCTACGAATGAGTGGTATTTATAGAGATGCCTATATTATCTCTAGACCACAAAACCATATAAGAGATTTTTATGTAAAAACACTTCTTGACGAAAATTATAAAAATGCAAAAATTTCTGTTGATGCAGAATGGATTGGAACAGAAATTCCAACAACTGTTACGCTAATCGACCCAGATGGAAAAGAAGTAGAGAGCAAAGAACTTGTTGACGGAAAAATTTGTTTTGATGTCGAAAACGCTGTTCTTTGGAATGCCGAGTCGCCAAGTCAATACACAATGCTTATCATAAATGACGAAGAGTTAATCAGCCAAAAAGTTGGCGTGAGAGCATTTGAGGTTAAGGGAAAAATCTTTCTTGTGAATGGTGTTGCCGTTAAGCTTAAGGGCACAAACAGACACGACAGCGACCCTTTTACTGGTTGCACAATCAGCCGTGAACAATTGCTAAAAGACTTGTCTTTGATGAAATTACATAACTTTAACTCAATCCGCACAAGTCACTATCCAAACGCTCCTTGGGCAACTCAATATTTTAGCGATTTTGGATTTTATGTTATTGACGAGAGCGACATTGAGTCACACGGAACAACAAAAATTCTTGATGGCGGACACGGCGGAAAGACTTATGCAAACGAGTTTAGCCCAGACAGAACCTATGGTTTGTTGATACACGACCCACGTTTTGAAGAAACAATTGTTGACAGAGTTCAAAGAAATGTTATGAGAGATAAGAACAACGCCTGTGTTATTATGTGGTCAATGGGAAATGAGTCTGCTTATGGCCCTGGACTTGAAAAAGCTGCTGCGTGGATTAAATCTTTTGACAAAGATATGTTAGTGCACTACGAGAGCAGTATCTATGAAATGCCAAATTACAAAAACGATGTTAGCAATATTGATATTCAAAGCCATATGTATTCTGACATTCCTGCTACAAAGAAAATCTTTGAAACTTGGCTTGCAAAACCATTTATTCAATGCGAATTTGTACACGCAATGGGCAATGGCCCAGGAGATATTGAAGAATATTTTGAGCAAATTTATGAGTATGACGAGTATGCTGGCGGCTTTGTTTGGGAATGGTGCGACCACTCTGTTTGGATGGGACAAACAGAAGAGGGAAAAGCAAAATATTTTTATGGTGGCGACTGGGGCGAGTTCCCACACGATGGAAATTTTTGTGTGGACGGCTTGGTATACCCAGACAGAACTCCTTCAACTGGCTTGATTGAGTGGAAAAATGTTGCAAGGCCTGTTAGAGCTTATGCAAAAGATATGGAAAATGGCATAGTGACAATTGAGAATAGATTTGATTTTTCAAACCTAAAAGATGCTGTTACCATGGAGTATGAAATGAGCGTTGACGGCGACGTTGTTGAGATTGAATTTATTCCAGAAATCGACCTTGCTCCACGAGCAAAAACAGATATAACAATTCCGTATACAATTCCAGAAAATGGCACTGTTGCCCTCAGAATTATATATAGACAAAAAGAAAATGCTTATTTTATCGAAGCTGGATACGAGCTTGGTTTTGACCAATTATTCATTAAAAAAGCTGAAAAAACAGAGATTTTACCTGAAAAGGCACTTAAGATAAATGTGACAAAAGACGATATGTTCACAGAGCTTTATGGTGAGCATTTCAGATATGTCTACAACAATTTAAAAGGCACTTTTGAGAGTATTATAAAAGATAACATCAACATAATTGAGTTGCCAATGCAATATAACATTTGGAGAGCTCCAACTGATAATGATAGAAGAATTAAAAATAGATGGTACGAGGCTGGATACGATAGAATTACCACAAAAGTTTATAGCACAGATGTAAGCCAAGACGAAAACTGTGTTAAGATTAAGTCTAAACTGGCTATTTCTGCGGTTATTTTGCAACATATTGTAGACCTAGAGGTTGTTTGGACAGTGCATAACGACGGAATGATTAATGTTCATATTGATGCAGAAAAAAATCCTATCATGCCTTTCTTGCCAAGATTTGGTATCAGAATGTTCTTGCCAGAGAATTTTTCTAATGTCGATTATCTCGGCTATGGTCCTTATGAAAGCTATGTTGACAAAAGAAGAGCTTCGTACTTTGGGCACTTTACAGCGAGTGTTTTTGAATTGCACGAGGACTATATCAGACCACAAGAGAATAGTAGTCACTGGGGCTGTCAAAGAGTTGAGGTTTCAGACAAAAAAGGCTATTCTGTTACAACTTATGGCGACTGCTTTGTGTTTAAT
>JAWXUN010000007.1:0-24692 GCA_044426425.1 Clostridia bacterium
CGAAACGTAGACCTTCTTCAATAGCAATAGTTGTGATTAGTTCAACGTCCATATCAACGTTATCTCCAGGCATACACATTTCTGTGCCTTCTGGAAGAGTGATAACACCTGTAACGTCTGTTGTTCTAAAATAGAATTGAGGACGGTAGTTGTTAAAGAATGGAGTATGACGGCCACCCTCTTCTTTAGAAAGAACGTATACTTGACCTTTGAATTTTGTATGAGGTTTGATTGAACCTGGTTTAGCTAGAACTTGACCTCTTTCGATGTCTGTTCTTTGAATACCACGAAGAAGAGCACCGATGTTATCGCCTGCCTCTGCGTAGTCAAGAAGTTTTCTGAACATCTCGATACCTGTAATAACAGTTTTTCTTGATTCTTCAGCAAGACCAACGATCTCGATTTCTTCTGAAAGTTTGATTTGTCCTCTTTCAACTCTACCAGTAGCAACTGTACCACGACCTGTGATTGTGAATACATCTTCAATAGGCATTAGGAAAGGAAGGTCAGATTTTCTCTCTGGAGTTGGGATGTAAGCATCAACTTCAGCCATTAGCTCGTTGATAGCAGCATACTCAGGAGCATCTGATTCTGTAGAAGCACACTCAAGAGCTTGTAGACCAGAACCACGAACGATTGGTGTATCGTCGCCTGGGAAGTCATACTCATTAAGGATGTCACGGATTTCCATCTCAACTAAGTCAAGAAGTTCTTCGTCGTCAACTTGGTCAACTTTGTTCATGAAAACAACGATGTATGGAACACCAACTTGGCGAGAAAGAAGGATATGCTCTCTTGTTTGAGGCATAGGACCATCTGATGCAGAAACAACAAGAATAGCACCGTCCATTTGAGCAGCACCAGTGATCATGTTTTTAACATAGTCAGCATGTCCTGGGCAGTCAACGTGAGCGTAGTGACGAGTATCTGTCTCGTACTCAACGTGAGCTGTGTTGATTGTGATACCACGCTCTCTCTCTTCTGGAGCTTTGTCGATCATTGAATAATCTTCAAATTTAGCTTGACCTTTAAGAGCTAGAACTTTTGTGATAGCAGCTGTTAGAGTTGTTTTACCATGGTCAACGTGACCTATTGTTCCGATATTAACGTGTGGCTTATTTCGTTCAAATTTTGCCTTTGCCATTTTAATAGCCTCCTTTTAAAAAGCGAATTTTAATTTTTTTGTTTGGTTATATTTTAACACAAAATGTTAAAAAATCAAGTCTTTTTTAGGTTTTTCCTAATTTTTTTAAATTTTCTTAACGAAAACTTTATATATTCCATGTTAGACGAAGAAAATTCGCCTAACAATAGGATATTTTAATTAAATCAGTCTTTTTTAGATCTAGCAGAAATAACGCTTTCAGAAACTGATTTTGGAAGTTCAGCATAGTGTGAAGGTTCCATTGTGTATTGTCCACGGCCTTGTGTTTTAGAACGCATATCAGTAGCGTAACCGAACATCTCAGAAAGTGGAACATTACTGTTGATTTGTTGAGCACCTGGAATAGCATCCATACCCAAAATCATACCACGGCGTGAGTTAAGGTCGCCGATAACATCACCCATGTATTCGTCTGGAACAATAACAGTAACTTTCATGATTGGTTCCATAAGAACTGGATCTGCTTTTTTCATAGCGTCTTTAAGAGCCATAGAACCAGCAATTTTAAATGCCATTTCTGATGAGTCAACATCATGATAAGAACCATCATAAAGTGTAACTTTACAGTCAACAACATTGTAGCCAGCTAAGATACCAGAAAGCAACGCACCTTGAACACCTGCGTCAACAGCTGGAATGTATTCTTTAGGAATAGCACCACCAACGATTGAGTTAACAAACTCGTAACCTTTTTCTGGGTTTGGCTCAAGACGGATTTTAACATGACCGTATTGACCTTTACCACCAGATTGACGAGAATATTTAGTGTCAGATTCTGAATTTCTTCTGATTGTTTCTTTGTAAGCAACTTGTGGTTTACCTACGTTAGCTTCAACTTTGAACTCACGAAGAAGTCTATCAACGATGATTTCAAGGTGAAGTTCACCCATACCAGCGATGATTGTTTGACCTGTTTCTTCGTCTGTATAAGCTTTGAAAGTTGGGTCTTCTTCTGCAAGTTTTGCAAGAGCGATACCCATTTTTTCTTGGCCAGCTTTTGTTTTTGGTTCAATAGCAACACGGATAACTGGATCTGGGAAGTCCATTGACTCAAGGATAATTGGATGATTTTCGTCACAAAGTGTGTCACCTGTTGTTGTGTTTTTCAAACCAACAGCAGCTGCAATGTCACCAGCGTAAACGATATCGATATCTTTTCTGTCGTTAGCGTGCATTTGAACAATACGACCAAGTCTTTCTCTGTTACCTTTGCTTGAGTTAAATACAGAAGTACCAGCATTGATACTACCTGAATATACTCTAAAGAAAGCAAGTTTACCAACAAATGGGTCTGTTGCAATCTTAAATGCAAGAGCAGCAAATGGAGCAGCGTCGTCTGACTCACGAACGTCATCTTCCTCTGTGTCTGGGTTCACGCCTTTGATAGCAGGAACGTCAAGTGGAGATGGCATATAATCGATAACAGCGTCAAGTAATTTTTGAACGCCTTTGTTTTTATAAGAAGTACCACAAACAACTGGAACCATTGAGTTAGCAAGAGTTGATTTTCTGATACATTCTTTGATTTCAGCTTGAGTTAATTCTTCTTCCATAAGAACTTTTTCCATCAACTCATCGTCCATCTCAGCAACGTGCTCAACTAATTCCTCATGGTATTGTTGTGCTTTTTCTAGCATATCAGCTGGAATATCTTCGCATCTGATATCTGTTCCAAGATCATCATAGTAAACATAAGCTTTCATCTCTACAAGGTCGATGATGCCTTTAAATTCTTCTTCAGCTCCGATAGGAAGTTGAATAGGAACTGCGTTACATTTTAATCTATCTTTCATCATTTGAACAACACGGTAGAAATCTGCACCCATGATGTCCATTTTGTTAACGTAAGCCATACGAGGTACTTTGTACTCATTAGCTTGACGCCAAACTGTTTCTGATTGAGGTTCAACGCCACCTTTAGCACAGAAAACTGTAACAGAACCGTCAAGAACTCTCAAAGAACGTTGAACCTCAACTGTGAAGTCAACGTGTCCTGGTGTGTCAATGATATTAACTCTGTGGCTGTTTTCTTTAACTGCTTTAGGGTCGTCACCGAAATCAGAGTGGCTCCAGAAACAAGTTGTTGCAGCAGAAGTAATTGTAATACCTCTCTCTTGCTCTTGAACCATCCAGTCCATTGTAGCGCCGCCATCGTGAACTTCACCGATTTTATAGTTTACGCCTGTGTAGTATAGGATTCTCTCAGTAGTTGTAGTTTTACCAGCATCGATGTGAGCCATGATGCCAATATTTCTAGTTTTTTCAAGAGATACTTGTCTTGACATAATCTTCTCCTTGTTTCATTACCATCTGTAGTGTGCAAAAGCTTTGTTAGCTTCAGCCATTTTATGAGTGTCGTCACGCTTTTTAGCAGCGCCACCAGCACCGTTAATAGCGTCAAGGATTTCTCCTGCTAGACGTTCTCTCATTGTTTTCTCTGAACGAAGTCTTGAGTATCTTGCAAGCCAACGTAAACCTAGTGTTTGTCTTCTCTCAGGACGAACTTCACAAGGTACTTGGTAAGTTGAACCACCTACACGGCGAGCTTTAACCTCTAAACTTGGCATAATATTTTCCATCGATGCCTCGAAAACCTCTAAAGGTTCTTTACCTGTTTTTGTTTGGATAATTTCAAATGCATCATAAACAATTTTTTGAGCAACACCTTTTTTACCATCATACATAATGTTGTTGATAAGTCTTGTTACTAATTTTGAGTTATACATTGGGTCAGCTAAAACGTCACGTTTTGCTATATTGCCTCTTCTTGGCATAGTCTTCCCTCCTTCATAAAATGATATCATCGGTACTCGAAAGTGTTTAATCTTCCGTCGGCAAGATTGTTAAGGCATTTATTTATATTAAACGCCTTGCCACACAAGGTGGTAAGCCATACGAATTTTAATTTAACTTGTCGAATTTCTCGAATTTTCTTTTTAGTTTTTGTTAGTTTTTTTAAAAAATTATTTAGCAGCTCCTGCTTTTGGTCTTTTAGCACCGTATTTTGATCTAGCTTGCATACGTTTTGCAACGCCTTGAGCATCAAGAGTACCACGGATGATATGGTAACGAACACCAGGGATGTCCTTAACACGTCCGCCTCTGATCATAACAACGCTATGTTCTTGTAAGTTGTGACCTACACCTGGGATGTAAGCTGTAACTTCCATTCCGTTTGAAAGTCTAACCCTTGCGATTTTTCTTAACGCTGAGTTAGGTTTTTTAGGTGTAGCTGTTTTAACTGCAGTACAAACACCTCTTTTTTGTGGTGAGTTTTGATCAGTAGACTCTCTCTTTTTTGAGTTCCATGATTTTAAAAGAGCTGGAGTTTTAGATTTTTTCTCAACAACAGAACGACCATTGTGAACTAATTGGTTAAATGTTGGCATATTGCACCTCCTCATTTATAAAATAATGCACAAAATGCACGCAATGGTGCCTTTTTGCGTCCTTACTATTATAACATTCTAAATTATTCCTGTCAATAATTTTTTTGGCAATTTTAAAGAAATTATTCAAGTTTTTTTATATATTTTGCTATTTTTTTAAAATTTTTATGATATAAGGCCGTTTTAGTCAAAATTTCAATTGACAAAGAGCTGTTTTTTATTGTATTATTAATAATATATACGCTATTTATAAATGTTATTTTAGATTAAGGAGTTAACGATGGATATTTCTTTAGTCCTATCAAACCCAGTACTTAACGCCTGTTTCCTTTCTTGGATTTTTGCACAGGGCATTAAGTCGCTTATCAATATACTCAAGCACAAATCTTTTGATAAGAAAAAACTAACCTCAGCTGGTGGAATGCCAAGTTCACACTCTGCTGTTGTTTGTGCACTTTTATTCTCCAGCCTTTATGATTATGGCTTTCACTCTTTTCAATTTGCTTTTTCTGCCGTTTTATCTTTGATTGTTATGTATGATGCAACTGGTGTACGTTGGGCTGCAAGCCTACACGCAAGAGCAATCAACAACCTTGTTATATATTTAAATGACGGAGAAGAGCACAAGACAATTGATATCGGTTCAATCATTCCAAAGTTAGACGAGTCTTTGGGTCACAGAGTTATCGAAGTAATCTGTGGTGCTGGCTTGGGCATTGCTATTGCAACAGTCACAAGACTTATCACAAATGGCGGAGTACTTTTTTAATTTGCCAGCTTGTTCGTGTAGTGCCGTTCACATACGAATAAAAACAGAAAATATATATAGCAAGTTGCTATATAAAAGAAAGGTTGGTTAATTTAATTTAACCATGATTTTTTTATGATAAAAAACGAAATTGAAAAAAGGCGAACTTTCGCCATCATCTCTCACCCTGACGCAGGTAAAACTACACTGACCGAAAAATTTCTTCTATACGGCGGAGCAATCACTCAAGCAGGAACTGTTAAAGGAAAGAAAAATTCAAAACACGCAGTTTCTGACTGGATGGAAATTGAAAAACAAAGAGGTATCTCTGTTACTTCTTCTGTTTTGCAGTTCAAATACGATGGCTACTGTATAAACATTTTGGATACACCTGGACACCAAGACTTCTCCGAGGACACATACAGAACTTTGATGGCTGCCGACTCTGCTGTTATGGTTATTGATGCATCTAAAGGTGTTGAGGCACAAACAAGAAAACTTTTCAAAGTTTGTTTGCTACGTGATATTCCAATTTTCACATTTATAAATAAAATGGATAGAGAAGCACAAAGTCCTTATGACTTGCTTGACGAGATTGAAAAAGAGCTTGGAATTGGCACATATCCAATGAACTGGCCTATCGGTTCTGGTGTTGATTTCAAAGGTGTTTATGACAGAAACAAATCAGAAATTATAACTTTCACCGCAAACAACGGACAAAAGGAAGTTGATGCTAAAGAAGTTGACCTAGAAGACGAATCTTTAAAAGACGTTTTAGGCGAACATCTTTATGATACACTAAAAGACGACGTTGATTTAATTGACGGTGCTGGTGATGAGCTCGATATGGAAAAAGTTCGCCATGGAAAACTCTCCCCTGTTTTCTTCGGTTCTGCTCTTACAAACTTTGGTATTGAACCATTTTTAGAGAGTTTCCTTAACATGACAACAGCACCACTTGCAAGAAACACAGCCGAGGGACTTGTTAACCCATTTAGCAACGATTTTTCTGCTTTTGTCTTTAAAATTCAAGCTAACATGAACAAGGCTCACCGTGACAGAATTGCTTTTATGAGAATTTGTAGCGGTAAATTTACAAAAGGTATGGAAGTTTTGCACGTTCAACAAGGCAAAAAAATCAAACTCGCACAGCCTACTCAAATGATGGCACAAAGCCGAGAGATTGTTGAAGAAGCTTATGCTGGCGATATCATCGGTGTTTTTGACCCAGGCATTTTCTCAATCGGTGACACATTGTGCACTGGCAAAAAAGTTACTTTTGAAGGTATCCCAACTTTCGCACCAGAGTTTTTCTGCCGTGTTCAACAGATTGATACAATGAAGAGAAAGCAATTTGTTAAAGGAACTACCCAAATTGCACAAGAGGGTGCTATTCAAATTTTCCAAGAAATCGCTTCTGGTATGGAAGAGGTTATAGTTGGAGTTGTTGGAACTCTTCAATTTGATGTTTTTAAATACAGAATGGAAAATGAATACAATGTTGAAATAAGAATGGAAACTTTATCTTATCAATTTATACGTTGGATAGAAAACGAAGAAGTTGACCTTAAAAAATTAAGTTTAACATCTGACACAAAAAAAGTTCAAGACGTAAAAGGTAGATATCTATTATTATTCGCTAATCAATGGAGCATTAACTGGGCACTTGAGCATAATGATGATTTAAAATTATCAGAATTTTCTAAATAACAAAAATGGTACGAGATTTTTTTCTCGTACCATTTTTTTAGCTTAAAGCCTAATACAAATAAGTATCAGGCTTTATTTTTTTTATTATCCAAACAAAACACTATTTACAACGCTTTGTAGGTTTTCTTGACGGCCAGAACCTGGAAGTTCAGGAGCACCAAGTGACTCTGCATAAGTTGCTAATTCCTCAAGGCTTGTTTCGTCTGCAATAATTTTTGCACCCATGCCTGTTTTGAAACTGCTGTATCTGTCCTCAACAAATTTGTCAAGTCTGCCATCTTCGATTAGTTCAACTGCTTTGATTAAACCAAGAGCAAAACTGTCCATTCCAAGAATATATGCATAGAACATATCCTCTTGTGTGTAGCTTGCACGGCGAGTTTTAGAGTCAAAGTTAAATCCACCATTTGTAAGTCCACCGTATTTCAAAACTTCAAACATACACATTGTTGTGTCGTATACATTGCATGGGAATTCGTCTGTATCCCAGCCAAGTAGATAGTCGCCTTGGTTTGCATCGACTGAACCAAGTAGACCATTCATAGCAGAAATTCTTAGGTCATGTTGGAAAGTATGACCAGCAAGAGTTGCATGGTTAGCCTCAATGTTCATTTTGATGTCTTTGTCAAGACCATATTGTCTAACAAATCCGATAGCTGTTGCAGCATCGAAATCGTATTGATGTTTCATTGGCTCTTTTGGTTTTGGCTCGATAAAGAAATCGCCCTCAAAACCGATTTTTCTACCATAAGTAACAGACATTTTCATTAGTCTTGCAATGTTGTCTTGCTCAAATTTAACGTCTGTGTTCAATAGTGTTTCGTAACCCTCACGTCCACCCCAAAAAACATAACCTTTACCGCCAAGTTTAACAACCAAGTCCAAAACTTTTTTAACTTGTGCAGCAGCTGCAGCGAAAACGTCAGCAGAG
Organism: Clostridia bacterium; assembly: GCA_044426425.1. Taxonomy (GTDB): domain Bacteria; phylum Bacillota; class Clostridia; order Oscillospirales; family Acutalibacteraceae; genus SIG603. The sequence goes on from JAWXUN010000007.1 coordinate 7,944, forward strand.
TTTGTTGAACCAGCACCGTTCATAAAACGTGGGTTAGAGAACATATTAGCTGTACCCCAAAGAAGTTTGATGCCTGTTTCATCCATTTTTGTTTTGATGTAATCTGTGATTTCGTCAAGTCTTGCGTTTGTTTCAGCGATTGTGTCACCCTCTGGGATGATGTCAACATCGTGGAAACAGAAATATGGAATACCTAATTTTGACATAAACTCAAAGCCAACATCAACTTTTGCTTTTGCGTGTTCCATTGTTCCTTTTTCAGCACCAAAAGCTTTGTCTGCTGTGCCAGGTCCGAACATATCAGCACCCTCTGCACATAGATTATGCCACCAAGCCATTGCAAATGGAAGGTGCTCTTTCATAGTTTTGCCCATGATAACACGCTCTGCATCATAGTATTTGAATGCTAGTGGGTTTGTTGATTTTGCTCCCTCAAAAGGAATGTTGCCAATGTTTGTAAAAAATTCTGACATAGTTTTACCTCACTTTTTTTGGGGTAATCTCTAGCACTAAAAGCAGACAAGATGACGAAAAATAACAAAGCATATTGTCATACTTCAGTTTTTGAGCTTACCGATAATTTTGTTTTATTTTTATTTGGTTTTCTATTAAATACTCCTCGTTTAAAGGAATATGTTTTGCGACTAAATACTCAAACATAATCTCCATAGCCTTGTGCCCCTGAAAGGCTGGCTGTTGCGAAACTGTTGCCTTGATTATGCCTTTTTCTAATAGTTCAATCGTGGACGGAATATCGTCAAAAGTTAAAATGGTGATATCTTTTTTGCTAGAAATAACAGCCCTACACACTCCATAAACACCAGACGCCACAACAAAAATCGTGTCTATATTTGGATTTTCTGAGAGCATTTTGCTAGTTTTTTCATAAGCTATAATATCATCATCATGCGACTGAACTAGGCTTAAAACCTTGTATCCACTGCTGTTTAACTCGCCCTCAAAACCGAGAACACGCTGATTATGCCCATACATTTTCTTTGAACCATGCACAATGCCAATCTTTGCCCCATTTGGTTTTATGAGTGCCAAAAGTCCCGCGACAATCTTTCCGCCTTGCTTATAATCTGTGCCAACATAGCACAGTCTTTTGCTGTTTTTTATGTCGGTATTAACCGTTACAACAGGAATATTTTTTTCGGAAAGCTCGTTGATTTTATTTCTAATAAGTTCATCGTCAATGGGTGTTAGAATTATTGCCGAGGCGGTTTTTTCTAATTCCTCAAGCATCTCAAGTTGTGTGCTAACATCAAAGCCACGCATTTGTTTCAGAACAACTTTCATTCCATAATGTGCATACTCTTTTGCTAAATCATTTATAGAATTAATCATCTCGTCAAAAAACGGATTTCCCTTTGAGTTGAGCAGTACCCCTATCACATACGCTTTTTTACGAACGGCAAGCGACTTGCCTGCGATGTTTGGAGTATAACCCAAAGCCTCTGCACATCTGCGAACCTTGTCGGCTGTTTCTTTGTTCACGCCCTCACGATTATTTAGAACACGGTCAACCGTTCCACGAGATACACCACTGACTTCTGCAATTTTTTTAATTGTAATAGACACTGGCTCTCTCCTTTTTCAAAAAAGTCACCGTGCACAAGCACGTTACACTTATAATTTACTCTATAAAAATGATTTTGTCAAGATATTTTATAAAAAACATTATATTTTCGTGAATATAGCTATTTTTCTCCCCTTTTTTATGTTAAGATTAAACAAGAAGATTTATCGTGCACGAGCAAAATTTTTTAAAACCAAAATTTTACATTTCTCTTACATTTTCTTGTTGTCTTTTTGCACTAAAATATTTTATACTAGATTTATAATTTATTATATGGTAAAATAGAACATAAATAATTTGTGCGAGGATATTATGATAAAAATTTTAATTGTCGAAGATGATGTGAATATAGCAAAAACAATAGTAGCAACTGTTTCAATTTTGAAATATGAAACAGAGATTGTTACGGACGGAAAAACAGCTACTCAAAAAATTTTATATAATGAATACGATTTGGTTTTACTAGATGTGATGCTTCCTGAAATGAGTGGTTTTGAAGTTATGAACAAAGTTAAGCACAGAAACATACCAGTTATTTTTTTGACAGCAATGGCGAATGTCACCGACAAAGTGCAAGGTTGACAGCTTGGTGCTGAGGACTATATCACAAAACCGTTTGAGGCGATGGAGCTTTTGGCTAGGATTGAAGTTGTACTTCGTCGCTCTAACAAGACCGATAATATATTAAGATATGACTACATTGAACTTGATGTGGCAAAACACCTTGCAAAACTTAACGAAAAATATATATCACTAACCCCAAAAGAGTTTGAATTAACTGCGTTTTTTATCAAAAATATCGATATCGTCATAACTCGTGACAGACTTATTTCTTCAATTTGGGGCTATGAGTTTCAAGGGCAAAGCCGAACAGTTGATATTCACGTTCAACAGATTAGAAAAAAGCTGAATTTAACTGGAAAGCTTGTAACCATACCAAAACTTGGATATAGATTAGAAAGCAGAGATTGATTTTATGAAATTATGGCAAAAAATATTTTTATTTTCTCTTGCATTTGTTATAATAGCTGTAAGCGTGACTGCTGTTGCTGTCTTGAACATGAGTTTTTCTCATCTTGTCACACAAGAAAAAGAAAAAAATTTGAGTCAATATGAATATTATGAAACAACGATTTTAAACAGCATTGCATATAAAAGACTCCAAAGCAGCGAAATGATGTTGACACCAAAAGAAATTGAGGATATTCTTATCAGCAATATAAATGCCTTAAGTGAAACAGGGCTTGCTATTTATGACGCTGATAAAATAATTTCTGAACGCAATGCCGAAATCATTAAAAATGATATAGATTTCCAAAACGAAGTTAAGGAAAACACTGAAAATATTTTAATTAAGACAGATAAAAACGCAAGTAAAAATTATATTATTGTGGGTTCTTCTATCAAGATAGAGGGTAATTTTTATTATCTGTACACACTCAATTACACAACGGATTTGTTTGAATTTTTCTCTGAACAAACTGAATTTATAAAGGTATTTAGTATTGTTTTTGCTAGTGTAATTTCTCTAATTCTTTTGATTTTAACTTTTATTATTCTAAGACCTCTAACTAAGATTAATAATTCTATAAAGATTATTGCAAAAGGAAATTACAAAATGCGTCTAAAAAAGAAAGGAAGTCCTGAATTTGTAAAACTGTCTGCCAACATTAATAAAATGGCTAGTTCTATCGAAAAAAACATAAATAGACTCGAGGATATCGCAAACAGCAGGACACAATTTGTTGATAATTTTGCACATGAGATGAAAACACCTCTCACATCAATCATGTGCTTTTCTGACTTACTGAGAATTAAAAGAAATGTTAGTGAAGAAGAGCGTCAGGAATATGCAAATGTGATTTTAGAAGAATCAAGACGAATGAAAAAACTTTCGTCAAAACTACTTGAAATCACAACAACCAACAGTGCCAACATTGATTTACAGGTTATTGAAACTGAAAGCTTGATAAGAGATATTTGTCTTGCAATTGCACCTATTATGAAAATTCATGATATAAATTTTCGGATAGCTACTGTTAAAACTGAAATTTTAGCTGATAAAGAATTAATTAAATCCCTTGTTTTCAACTTGCTAGATAATGCAATAAAAGCTTCTGACGATGGCAGTGAAATTCAACTTATTTGTAAAGATTTAGGCGAATTTTTAACAATTTCTGTCAAAGATTTTGGAATTGGAATGAGCAAGGAAAATTTGCAAAAAGTTACCGAAGCTTTTTATATGGTTGACAAGTCACGCTCGAGAAAATCTGGCGGTGCTGGTTTGGGATTAACTTTGTGCGAGAGTATTGCAAAGGCTCATAATGCCAAAATTAAATACAAAAGTGAACTTGGTGTTGGCACAGCAGTAACTCTTATTTTGTCAAAAGGAAAGGATATCCAAAATGAAGATAATTAAATTGCTTTACCCATACTTTTTGTGTGCAACAATTATTTTTCTTGGAGTTCTAGCGACGACCTATACCTCTGAAAAGCTCACAGAAAGATATACATATAGTTTGGAATTTGAGGAAAAAGAAAGCCAAGCAGGGGTATATTATATTGATAACTCTGAGAATTTTGTTCCGTATCCTTGGAATATTTATCAAAATGAAGAATTAGTTACTTTTGAAACTATGGCAGATGTATACATCAATGAAAATTCACATATTTTTGTTCCAATTGGCACGGAGTATTATCAATACTTAGAAATTCCATTTAAAAACTGGGAGTGTAACGAAGAAAGTGGATTGTTGTTTTATAACAATTTCGTTTATCTGTATGAAAACAGTGAATATTATTTTGATATTTGCCTTGAATACAGCGATTATATATTGCTTCAATTTGTGAATGGTTATAACTATTATGCATACGAGAGCGAAATTCTTTCTTTTATGAAAGAGAAAATTAACAAAGAAAAACGGGATATTAGCAACGATGAAATTTCTGATATAATTTTAGAACTTGAAGAACTCCTACAAATAACATCTATAGAAGAAAACACAAACAGTGACGAAAAAACAATTTTCTATGACGAATACATTTACAACAAACTGTTGGTAACAAACATAAATTCACAGCAAAACTATGAAATATATTCGTATAACGATGAAATATATATTGTTTTTACCGAAAGCAAAGTAAAAACAACTTTTGTATACGACGCCTGTGACAAAGAATTTTTGGGCTTTAACATACAGAAATAATTCTTACAACTCTATTACATTTTTTTGAATACTTTTTGAAACTCCTTGTTTTATAATGTTGATACAATATAAAACAAGGAGATTTTTTTATGTGTGGTTTTGTTGGTTTTACCGATGGAGATATGAAAAATTATGGAATTATAAGGGCGATGGCAGACAGAATAAAGCACCGTGGTCCTGACGATGCTGATTACTATTTAGATGATGATATTTCACTTGGATTTAGGCGACTTTCTATAATAGATTTAAACACTGGCAGACAGCCAATTTTAAATGAAAACGGGACAAAGGTTTTGGTATTTAATGGAGAAATTTATAATTTTGAGAGTCTTAGGATTGAACTGATTGAAAAGGGTCATGTTTTTACAACAAAAACAGACTCGGAGGTTTTGCTCCATGGATATGAAGAGTGGGACATTAATTTGTTGCAAAAAATTCGTGGAATGTTCGCCTTTGTTATTTGGGATAAAAAGAAAAAAGAAATTTTTGGGGCAAGGGATTTTTTTGGAATTAAGCCTTTCTATTATTCTCAAATGAAAAATACATTTATGTTTGCATCTGAAATAAAAGCGTTTTTAGCACATCCGAATTTTACAAAAGAACTTAATGCTGAAAGCCTTGAAAATTATTTGAGTTTTCAGTATTCCGTTGGAAATGATACCTTTTTTAAAAATGTTTGGAAACTTCCACCAGCACACTATTTTATATACAAAGATACACAAATAGAAATTAAAAGATATTGGACTCCAAAATTTGAGCCCGACGATAGTAAAACACTTGAATATTGGACGGATGAGATAAAAAAAAGTTTTAAAAAATCTGTTGAATATCACAAAATTACAGATGTGGAGCTTGGTTCGTTCTTATCAAGCGGAGTCGATTCGTCTTATGTTTCGGCAACTGCAAATATTGACAAAACTTTTACCGTTGGTTTTAACTATGGCGAAAAATATGATGAAACAGAGTATGCGAAAGATTTGTCTGAAATACTAAATATAAAAAACATCAGCAAAAAAATAAGCACAGAAGAGTTTTGGGGAAACTTTAGCAAAATTCAATATCACATGGACGAGCCATTGGCTGACCCGTCTGCCGTCGCACTATATTTTTTGTGTAACAAGGCATCTGAACATCTCAAAGTATGCCTTTCTGGCGAGGGGGCAGACGAACTTTTTGGTGGATATAATGTATATACCGAGCCTTTTTTCTTTGAGTTTTACAACAAAGTTCCGTTGTTTTTAAGAAAAGCAATCGGTAAAATTGCATCACTTTTGCCTTGCGTTAGAGGTGTTAACATATTGGTTAGACGAGGAAAGAACCTTGAGGAAAGATATATTGGAAACGCATATATGTTTAGCGAAAAAGAGAGAAAAAATCTTTTGAAAATTAAGACAAGTGCTAAGAAATCTTGTGAAATATTAAAGCCAATTTTTAAGCAAGTTAAATCTGAACATGATGTAACAAAAATGCAATACATAGACATTAACACATGGCTTGTTGGTGATATACTTTTGAAAGCGGACAAGATGAGCATGGCAAATTCTCTTGAAGTTCGTGTGCCTTTTTTAGATAAAGAAATTTTTGAGGTAGCTAGAAAAATCCCTGTGAAATACAAAGTTAACCAGAATACAACAAAAATTGCACTTAGAAATTCGGCAATTAAAAAAATCCCTGAAAAATGGGCAAACAAGAAAAAACTTGGTTTTCCCATTCCAACAAGAGAGTGGCTGAAAGAAGATGAATATTATAATATTGTAAAAAAATCTTTTTCAGACGACATTGCTGAAATATTTTTTGACACAAAAATTTTGCTAAAACTTTTGGATAATCACAAAAACAAAAAACAAGACAACAGCCGAAAAATTTGGACAGTATATACTTTTTTAGTTTGGTACAAAAGATTTTTTGTTGATGAAATATAGATAAAAAAAGAACGTAGGTTTTTTTCTTATCTTTTGCACAGATATTTACCATATCAATCAAACATAATAATTTCTTTCTTTTTTCTCTTTGCGTGTTTCAATGTATTTGATGCACCTCCAAAATCGTGCTTTACATAAGCGACTAATACATCACATTTTTCCACCATCCATTTATTACGTGCGACAATCGCAAATCTGGGTGGTGTGTTTTCTATTTCTGGGTAAAGTGTGCAGTCGTATCCCTCTGTATACATTTTATGCTTGAGATAAGGAACAATAAGTAATAATTCTATATTGGGGTAATTTTTCTTGTGTTTTAACAAAACCTTTTTACAAAGTATATCAAATTCACCATATCCACCAAGATAAAAAGTTTTTGCACCTTTCATAATTAATTCTTCTGTTGTTTTAGACAACCAATTTTCTACCTTTTCAATTTCTAGTACGGAGCTATGTCCGCAAAATGTTATAATCATTTTAATCACCTCAGTGCATATTCTAACCTGTTTCAGGCTAAAAATCAATAACCTGTTTCAGATTATAGTAAAATATTTTTGAGGTGATTATTTTGTATAGAAGAATACGTGATTTACGCAGTGATAAAGATTTAAACCAAAAACAAATTGCTGAACTTTTGAGTATGTCACAAACTGGATACTCAAAATACGAAACAGGCGAAAATGACATACCTACCGCAATTTTGATAAAATTAGCAAAAATTCATAAAACAAGTATCGACTATCTACTTGAACAGACCGACGAAAAAAGACCATATCCACGAATTAAGTAAAATATTTTTCTTTTAATTCTATTGCATTTTTTGGAACTCCTTGTTTTACACAATATAAAACAAGGAATTTTTTATTAAGTACATAGAATTCACCGTATCAACCAAACATTTAAGTCACCCCAATAATATTATAGGTCAAAATCACCCTAATTTCAATAGGTCAATATGACATAATAGTATTACAGGGGTGATATTTTGAGCAGATTAAAAGATTTAAGATTAGAGCGTGGTTACACTCAAACAAAAATGCAAATATTGACAGGTATTGACCAAAGTGATTATTCTAAAATTGAAAATGGAAAAAGATATTATACTTTTGAACAATGTAGAAAAATTGCTTTAGCACTTGAAACAAGCATGGACTATCTCGCAGAACTTACCGACGAAAAAAGACCATATCCACGAATTAAATAAAATGTTTTTTCCTAATATAGCAACTTGATTATTATTAGGCTTATAAATAAGTGAGCAGAAATTTTGTCAGAAGTTTTAAAAACCACAGCTAATACTTTCGTATTAGCGAGGATTTTTAGAGATTTTGGCAGGATTTATGCCACTTAGTTAAGGACTAATAATATTCAAATTGCTATATATGCATTAAAAAAGAACGTAGGTTTTTCCTACGTTCTTTGCTATTTTTTTAGAATTTAAAAGTATCTTTAACACCCAACCAAAGTTGGTCTTTGTCGCTAAGGTTTAGTGGGGTTCCGTCTGCTAGTGTATAGCCTTTTGCACTTGCTGTGCCTTGGTACTCGCCGATAATTCCTTGCCAATCGACTCCGATTTCTGGGTCGTTCCATGCAAGTCCGCCCTCGTCGCCTGGGTGGTAAAAATCTGTAACTTTATAACAGAAAGTTGCTGTTTCGCTTAGAACTAAAAATCCGTGGGCAAAGCCCTCTGAAATGTAAAATTGTTTTTTGTTCTCTTCTGTTAGTTCAACTCCGAACCATTTGCCGTAAGTTTTGCTACCAGCTCTTAAATCAACAGCAACGTCAAAAACAGAACCTTGAATTACTCGTACTAATTTTCCTTGTGGAAATTCTTTTTGGAAGTGAAGTCCACGAAGAACTCCTTTTGTGCTCATACTTTGATTATCTTGAACAAAAACCATGTCAAGACCTGCTTCTGCCATGTCTTTTTGGTTGTATGTTTCTGTGAAATATCCACGGCTGTCGCCATGAACTGCTGGTTCGATTATATAAAGTCCCTCAATTGGGCATTTTTCAACTTTAATTTGTCCCATTAAAACTCAATCTCCTTTAAATATCTGCTCAAGGCATCTTGCCATGTTGGCATTAGTTCAAAGCCATTTTCTGTTAGTTTTGATTTATCTAAACGGCTGTTAAATGGTCTTGTAGCTTTAGAAATTCCGTATTCAGCAGTAGTAACTGGGTTTACTGTATTTGTGTAATTTGCTTGTTTGAAAATCTCGCAAGCAAAGTCATACCAACTGATATATCCGCCCTCGTTTGTTGCGTGGTAGTAACCGTATTTCTCGGTTTCTGCCATATCTACAAGAAGTTTTGCTAAGTCAAAAGTATATGTTGGTGTGCCGATTTGGTCGTTTACAACTTTTAATGTGTCATATTTTTTGCCAACATTTAGCATTGTTTTGATGAAGTTGTTTCCGTTAACACCAAAAACCCACGCAATTCTGACGATAAAATATTTTTCTAATATACTAGAAACAGCAATTTCGCCCTCTAGTTTTGTTTTTCCGTAAACTGAAAGCGGTGCGTAATCTGTGCAATCTGCTTGCCAAGGCTCTGTTCCTTGACCGTCGAAAACATAATCTGTACTGATATATATCATTTTGCAGTCTAGTTCTTTGCAAGTTTCTGCTATATTCATAGTTCCGTCAACATTTATTGCATAGACTTTGTCTTGGTTTTCTTCGTCCTCTGCATTGTCAACTGCTGTCCATGCTGCACAGTGAACAACTACATCTGGGTTAATTTCTGATATAGTTGCGATTACTTTTTCTTGGTCGGTTATGTCTAGTTTGATATAGTTTTCTTCTGTTTTTTCTACTATGTCACTACCGATAACTTCGTGACCTCTTTTTTTGAGTTCGTTAACAACATCAAAACCAAGTTGTCCGTTTACACCTGTTACAAAAGCTTTCATTATCTGTTACCATACATTTCTTCATAGTAGTTTTGGTACTCGCCACTGATGATAGTTTTCCACCATTCTTTGTTGTCTAAATACCACTGAATTGTTTTTTTGATGCCGTCTGCGAACTTTGTTTCTGGTAGCCAACCTAGTTCTGCGTGAATTTTAGCTGGGTCGATTGCGTAACGCATATCATGACCTTTTCTATCTGTTACATAAGTAATTAAATCTTCTGATTTATTAAGTTCTTTGCAAATAATTTTTACGATATCAATGTTTTTCATCTCGTTATGACCGCCGATATTGTAAACTTCACCAACTTTTCCGTTGTGGATAATTAAGTCAATAGCTTTGCAATGGTCTTCTACATACAACCAGTCACGAACATTTAAACCCTCGCCATATACTGGTAGTGGTTTGCCTGCAAGTGCATTTGCAATCATAAGTGGAATTAATTTCTCTGGGAAGTGGTATGGGCCGTAGTTGTTTGAACATCTTGAAATTGTCACAGGCAAGCCATAAGTTCTGTTGTAAGCTTGTACTAGTAAATCTGCACCAGCTTTTGATGAGCTGTATGGACTTGATGTATGAATTGGTGTTTCTTCTGTGAAAAATAGTTCTGGTTGATCTAATGGCAAGTCGCCATAAACCTCGTCTGTTGAAACTTGGTGGTATCTGTCAATTCCGTATTTTCTGCAAGCGTCCATCATAACTTGAGTTCCCATGATGTTTGTTTGTAGGAAAACCTCTGGATTTTCGATACTTCTGTCAACGTGACTTTCTGCTGCGAAGTTAACCACGATATTTGGTTTTTCTTCTTCAAATAAATCATAAATAGCTTTTCTATCTGTGATGTCTATTTTGCAAAATCTGAAATTTTCGTTATCCATTACTGGAGCAAGTGTTGATAAATTGCCTGCATAAGTTAGGCTATCCACACACACAAGTCTGTAATCTTTGTATTTATTTAGGATATGAAAAACGAAGTTTGAGCCGATAAAACCCGCTCCGCCTGTTACTATAATTGTCATCTGAGTCCCTCCAAGAATTTTCCGTCCATTACATCTCTTAAGTATTGTCCGTATTGATTTTTCTTTAATACTTCATAAGTTTTTTCTAGTTCTTCTTTTGTAATCCATTCATTTAAATATGCGATTTCTTCTAGGCAAGCAATTTTTCTGTGTTGATGATTTTCTACTGTCATAACAAAGTTTGTTGCTTCTACTAAACTCTCGTGAGTTCCTGTATCAAGCCATGTGAAACCTTGTCCTAAAATCTCTACATTTAGCTCTGCATTATCCAAATAAATTCTGTTTAAATCTGTAATTTCTAACTCTCCACGAGCTGACGGAGCAAGATTTTTTGCATACTCAACAACTCTGTTATCATAGAAATATAGTCCTGTTACGCAGTAATTGCTCTTTGGTTTTTCTGGTTTTTCTTCAATTGAAATAGCTTGTCTTTTTTCGTCAAACTCAACGATACCAAAACGCTCTGGGTCGTCAACATAATAGCCGAACACTGTTGCACCTTTGCCTGTTTCTGCATTTTCGCAAGCTGTTACAAGACGTTTTTTTAGTCCATGACCTGCAAAAATATTGTCGCCTAAAACCATTGCAACTGTATCGTCACCGATAAAATCTGCACCTATAATAAACGCTTGAGCGAGTCCGTCTGGGCTTGGTTGAACTGCATAGGTAAGGTTAACACCAAACTGTTTGCCGTCACCCAAAAGTTCCTTAAACCTTGGTGTGTCTTGCGGTGTTGAAATAATCAAAATATCCCTTATGCCAGCATTCATAAGAACGGACATTGGGTAGTATATCATTGGTTTGTCGTAGATTGGTAATAACTGTTTTGACGTTACTTTTGTCAGTGGATACAGTCTTGTGCCACTTCCACCAGCTAAGATAATTCCTTTCATCATAAACCTCTTTCTAATAAAATATATTCATATTAAACTTATATATAATTAGTATCTTAACATAGTTTAGGAAAATATTCAAGGTGTTTTAAGAATTTTAAATTTTTTCCTCTTTTTTTATTGCCGATACATTATCGTTTTTAAATTAAATGTAAGACTCTGGCGAAAGTTATCTTGCTGTATTTGCATATTTTTCATAATCAAGTTGCTATATATTAAAGTCACCAAACTTCCTGTTTTCTGTATATTGCGGTTTGAGCGATGTTTTTCCCTATATATAGTGGCATTTTAGGAAAATTAAAAAAATTTAAAAAAAGTGTTGACAAAAGTTGTTTTTTATTGTAGAATATATGAGTGCTCAAGAGAGATGGCGAATGGCTCTCAAAATTAAATGGCGGCATAGCTCAGTTGGCTAGAGCATTCGGTTCATACCCGGAGTGTCGATGGTTCAAGTCCATTTGCCGCTACCATTTTTCTGGCTCGTTGGTCAAGCGGTTAAGACACCGCCCTTTCACGGCGGTATCACGAGTTCGATTCTCGTACGAGTCACCAATAAAAAAGCAAGCTTATAACAGGCTTGCTTTTTTTATTTGCTTTTTAGTGTTTTTTTGTATCTAAAGGTATAATTTTCAAAAAATGGCAAAATATATGTTTATGAAAATTAACCCTAAAGGAGATATATATGAAAGCCACTGGAATTGTTAGACGAATTGATGATTTAGGCAGAGTTGTTATACCAAAAGAAATTAGAAAGACTCTTAAGATTAATGAGGGGAGTCCGCTTGAGATTTTTACAAATTCAGACGGGAATGTTATTTTTAAAAAATATTCGCCTGTCGGAGAGATGGAAAACTTGGTTGGAGTTTATGCTCAGACCATAAACGCTTTTTTGTCTTGTGACTGTGTGATAACTGACACAGACAAGGTTATTGCTGTTTCTGGCTCTTGTAAAAAAGAACTTTTGGGCAAAAGTATTTCTGACGAGATGAGAGAGTTTATATCTCAACGAAAAGTTTTGATATCTAAAGACACGATGCAAATTTGCGAGGGAAAAGAAAATCTGTGTGAACTTGTAGCTTTGATTGCGAGCAATGGCGACCCGATTGGCACTCTTGTTCTTTTGGATTTAGAGGACAAAAACAGTGCTGAAGTTTTGAAAATTTTGAAAATGATGGCTATTTTAATTGGAAAGCATACGGAATAAAAAAAACCAGAAAACATCAATAAAAAGCTTGCATATTTGATATTTGTGTGATATAATAATAAAGTAAATATAAAAGAAGATGAAAGAGTGGGAAGTCCCCACTCTTTCATTTAGTTTAAAAGGAGGAATGCAGTTTATGGCTGAAAGACAAAAAGGCGTTAGCACGGTGGATTATGTTAAAAACATAGCAAAACCTATCTGTGATGAATTATCTTTAATTCTTTGGGATATTACTTTTTCAAAAGAAGGTGCAAACTGGTATTTGCGTATATTCATCGACAAAGAGGGCGGAATTAATATTGACGATTGTGTTAATGTAACACACGCCGTAAACCCAATCCTTGACAAAGAAGATCCGATTTCGCAGGAGTATACTTTGGAAGTTTCCTCTTGTGGATTAAATAGAAAACTGACAAAAAAAGAACACTTTGAGGCTTTTATTGATTGCCCAATCAAAGTGAAACTTATTAGACCGCTTGAGGATGGCAGAAGAGAAATTGAGGGAATTCTGATTGATATTTTGGAAAACGGAGATTTTGAACTTGCCACTGACGAAGAAAACACAGCGGTTTTTACAAAAAAAGAATGTTCTAGTGTAAACGCAATTGACGATATTTAATTATGAAAGGTTTGATTTAGAAAATGAATAAAGAGTTTTTTTTGGCATTAGAGATGTTGGAACAAGAGAAAGGTATTCCTGTTGATTTTATGCTTGATAAAATTACAAAAGCTATTGTTACAGCTTGCAAAAACAACTATGACAACGACAATGTAGAAATAGAAATTGATGCTAATAAGCATAAATTTGAGGTTTATCTAAGAAAAGAGATTGTTGATGTAGTTGAAGATGCTAATTGTCAAATGTATGTTGGAACTGCAAAACTACATGATAGAAGAGCAGAAGTTGGAAAATTTGCAAAGATTAAGCTTGACACAAAACAATTTGGCAGAGTTGCTGCACAAACTGCAAGAAACATCATCAGACAAGGTATTCGTGATAGCGAAAGAGGTCAGATGTTGGTTGAGTTTAAATCTAAACATCAAGAACTTGTTAGCGGATTGGTTGAAAGAATTGACCCAAGAAGCAACGCTATTACACTTAAAATTGGTAAATCAGAAGCTGTTTTGCCAAAGAGTGAGCAAGTTGGAACAGAAAACATCAAAGAAGGCGACCATGTTAAGGTTTATGTTGTTGATGTTAGAGAAACAGAAAAAGGACCAAAAGCTATTATTTCTAGAACTCACCCAGACTTTGTGAAAAGACTATTTGAGAATGAAGTTCCTGAGATTTTTGATGGTACTGTTGAAATTAAGGCTGTTTCTAGAGAAGCTGGTTCAAGAACAAAAATCGCTGTTTTAAGCCACAACGCAGATGTTGATGCTGTTGGCGCTTGTATCGGTAACAAAGGTAGCAGAGTTGCTGGAATTGTTGACGAACTCGGTGGCGAAAAAATTGATATCGTTGTTTATAACGACGACCCTACAAAATTTATCTCGGCTGCACTTGCACCAGCAAATGTTGTTTCTGTTGAGATTATTGATACAGATGCAAAAACTTGTAAAGTTACTGTTCCTGACAACCAACTTTCGCTTGCGATTGGTAACAAAGGACAAAATGCAAGACTTGCTGCAAAGCTTACGAACTGGAAAATTGACATCAAACCAGAAAGTGGTTTCTTTGGCGAAGAAGGTCAAAAATAAGGGGTGCTTATGGCTGTTAAAAAAATTCCGATGCGTATGTGCTTAGGTTGCAGAGAGATGAAAGCTAAAAAAGAGCTTGTTCGAGTTGTAAAAGCTCCGACAAAAGAAGACGAAAACGGACAAGTGACTGGCGGAGAAATTAGCCTTGATTTAAAAGGCAAAAAACCAGGCAGAGGGGCATATATATGTAAAGATGTAGCGTGCCTTTTGAAAGCAAAAAAACAAAGGAGTCTTGAAAGAGCTTTTTCAACAAAGATTTCTGACGAGATTTATGATAATTTGCAGGAGGAAATAAGTGAATAAATTTATTTCGATGTTAGGTCTTGCAAGACGAGCAGGAAAACTTGTATATGGCTTTGACGCCACTGTTTCATCGATAAAAGAAGAAAAAGCACAGCTTGTTGTAGTAGCTTGTGACATTTCTGAAAAAACTGAAAAGAATGTCAGATTTGAAGCTGTTAAAAAAGCTATTGATGTTATAAAATCTTCTGAAACTATCGAAGATATAAGTAGAGGTATAGGCAAAAAAGCAGGTGTTCTTGCGATAATCGACAAAGACTTTGCCAAAGGTGTTTTGGCAAAAAGTCTTGAAAACAACATAGGAAAGGACGAATAATTAATGGTAAAATACAGAGTTCACGAAGTTGCTAAAGATTTGAATTTACAAAATAAAGATGTTTTGGATATTGTTAACAAATATGCACAAGAGCCAAAAAAATATATGACAGCACTTGAGGAGGACGAGTTGAACTATATATTTGATAGTTTCACTCAATCTAATTCTGTTGACAGCCTAAACGCTTACTATAATTCTGGTAAGCCTAAAAAAGCTAACAACGACAGACGACCTGCTCAAAGAAGAGATAATAACGCTCCTAGACAGGACTTCCAAAGAAGAGATAACAATGCTCCTAGACAGGACTTTCAAAGAAGAGATAACAATGCTCCTAGACAGGATATTCAAAGAAGAGATAACAATGCTCCTAGACAGGATTTTCAAAGAAGAGATAACAATGCTCCTAGACAGGATTTTCAAAGAAGAGATGACAGAAATACATTTAAAAAACCTGCTTATACAGAGCAAAAAACAACAAAACCTGCTCCAGTAAAACCAGCTGTTCCAAAAGCAATACCAACTAGACCAGCTCAAACAAGCAGTGCAAACGGCGATGAAATTCCACAAACAATCAGAAGAGTTGTTGACACAAGAACTTCTAATGTTAACATTGACAAATACAACGAGAGATACGATAACCTTGCTTATGATAAGGTTAAAAACGAAACAACTGCGGCTAAACAAAAAATTAATTCAAGAAGAAACCAAAGAAACAGACGCCAAGGCAAAAGAGAAACAGAGTCTGAGAGATTGCAACGTATTGCTAGTGAGAGAAAAGCAAAGGCTATTACAATTACAATCCCAGAAGAAATCACAGTTGGCGAATTTGCTCTTAGACTAAAAGCTACATCTGCCGAAGTTATCAAAAAACTTATGTTGATGGGAACTTTTGCAACTATCAATGACACAATTGACTTTGACACAGCAGAGCTTATCGCAGATGAGTTCCACGCAAAAGTTGAGAGAGAAGTTGTTGTAACTATCGAAGAAAGAATTATTGATGACAGTGCGGACGACACAGACAACCTACAAAACAGAGCTCCTGTTGTTGTTGTTATGGGTCACGTTGACCACGGTAAAACTTCTCTTCTTGATGCTATCAGACACAGTGAGGTTACAGCTGGCGAGGCTGGCGGTATCACTCAACACATCGGTGCTTATAGAGTTAATGTAGACGGCAGAGAAATCACATTCCTAGACACACCAGGACACGCAGCTTTTACAACAATGAGAGCTAGAGGTGCACAAGTCACTGATATCGCAGTATTGGTTGTTGCAGCAGACGATGGTATCATGCCACAAACAATTGAGGCTATCAACCATGCGAAAGCAGCGGGCGTTTCTATTATCGTAGCAGTTAACAAAATGGATAAACCAGCTGCGAACCCAGACAGAGTTTTGCAACAATTAACAGAATACGAGTTAGTTCCTGAAACATGGGGCGGTGATGTTCCTTGTATCCCTCTTTCTGCGGTTACAAAACAAGGTATTGACGAACTTATGGAAATGATTTTGTTAACAGCTGACATGAAAGAACTTATGGCAAACCCAGACAGAGCTGCAAAAGGTACAGTTATTGAGGCTAGACTTGACAAAGGTAGAGGTCCAATTGCAACTGTTCTTGTTCAAAACGGTACACTTAGTATCGGTGATATCATTGTTGCTGGAACAACTGTTGGTAGAGTTCGT
>JAWXUN010000165.1:0-4667 GCA_044426425.1 Clostridia bacterium
AAAGATATAAAGTTTTTAATATTTACATAGCACTACACAGAACATTTTTTTTAGGAGGATTTGTTATGAATGATTGGCTTTTGCTTGGCAGTTTAATTTTTGGTGTTTTTCTGCTTGCAAACCTTGTTGCTTTCTTTGTCTATTGGCTTGACAAACGCAAGGCGATTAAGGGAAACCAAAGAATTAGTGAAAAAGCTTTGCTTATATACGCCCTATGTTTTGGGGCTATCGGTGCATTTATCTCAATGCACAAATTTCATCACAAGACAAGAAAATGGAAATTTAAAATTTGCGTACCACTTTTTGGAATAATAAACCTAGTTTTGTTATATTTTATAGCATACTTTGTTTTTAGGTAATTCTTTTTAAAAGAGAATATCATTATATATTAATTAAAGGATTTGATTTTTATGTTAGTTTTAGGAATTGACATCGGAGGTTCTACCACTAAAATCGTCGCTTTTGACGAAGAGAAACAGCTTATAGCGTCTTTGCAGGTAACGGCAGCTGACCAGTTGACCTGTCTGTATGGAGCTATCGGAAATCTTTTGTATCAAAACAATTTAGACATCAAAAATGTCAAAGAAATTGTTCTAACAGGTGTTGGTGCAACAAAAGCAACTGGCGATATTTATGGTATTCCAACTATGCGAATTAAAGAGATAGAAGCTATCGGACATGGTGCACTTATGCTCTCTGGGCTCAAAAAAGCCTTGGTCGTTAGCATGGGCACAGGAACTGCTTTTGTAGAAGCAGAGGGCGACAAAACAACGCACATTGGCGGTAGCGGTGTTGGTGGCGGAACGATTATGGGTTTGTCCTCAAAACTTGTTTCCGAAAGCAAAATAGACCCAATAGTAGAGCTTGCACAAGACGGTGATTTGTCCAAGGTTGACCTTATGATTAAGGATATCAGCAACGAAGAAATACCGCTTTTGCCCGACTATGCAACTGCGTCTAACTTTGGAAAAATCAGCAACACAGCCAAAAGAAAAGATTTGAGCCTTGGACTTATGAACATGGTTTATCAAACAGTTGGCATGATGGCGGTTTTTGCTTGCAGAAATACGGACATAAAAAAAATTGTTGTAACAGGCTCGGTGGCAAAACTTCCGAATGCAAAAATTTTGCTTGACGAGGTTGGCTCGATGTATAATTTGGAGTTCATTATTCCAGAAAGAGCAGTTTTTGCAACAGCTATTGGTGCTGTAATGCTTTATTTTGCTAAAACATCTTGACAATTTTTTTGTATAGTAGTATAATAAAAACATATAAATAAAAAACGGCGTTATTCGGTCGAGTAAAATAGTTCGTAGGATTAAGAGAGCCACGATAGCTGAGATGTGGTATCTGAAAATTATTTGAAAAACAACCGATAGTCCTTGGAAGAAAACAAAGATTGTCTTTGTGACTAGACCCAAGCGTTTAGAAAAGCGTTAATTTTCGAGGGGTTCACCATTTTAAATGAAGCCCTGTTAAAGTGAGTGACATTTTGTCACTAATTTGGGTGGTACCACGGAAGTTTTCGACCCTTTTTGGGATGAAGGCTTTTTTTATATGTTTTTTTAATTACTATGATATATAATTTTTGAAAGGGAAATATAATTTATGAAACAGAGAAGTGTTTATTGTGGCGAAGTCACAGAGCAAATGGTTGGCAAAACTCTCACAGTTTGCGGTTGGGTTAGAACCAAGCGTGATATGGGAGGAATTGTTTTTATTGATTTAGGCGACAGAGAAGGCGTTTTGCAAGTTGTTTTTGACCAAAAAGATATAAACGAGGACGAATTTAAGATTGCCGATACACTAAAAAATCAATCTGTTATTAGCGTTACTGGTGTGCTTGAAATAAGAGATGAAGAAACTTATAACGCAAAAATCCCAACAGGCACTGTTGAGCTTAGGGCGAGAGAAATAGAACTTTTATCACAAGCTAACACATTGCCTTTCCCGCTAGAAGAAAACGTGAACGTGCGTGAGGATTTAAGATTACAATATAGATATTTAGACCTCAGACGTCCAGCTATGATAGAAAATTTAAAATTCAGACACAAGCTACAAAGAGCCGCACAAGACTATTTGGACGACGACGGATTTTTGTTTGTAGAAACTCCAATGCTTTGTAAATCAACACCAGAGGGTGCAAGAGATTACCTTGTGCCAAGCCGTATACACGACCAAAGTTTTTATGCATTGCCACAATCACCACAAATTTTTAAACAACTTTTGATGGTTGGTGGAATTGATAAATATTACCAAGTTGCTAGATGTTTTAGAGATGAAGATTTAAGAGCAGACAGGCAACCAGAATTTACACAAGTTGACATGGAGATGTCTTTTAAAAATCAAGAACAAATTTTGGAACATCTCGAAAAATTATTTAAGCATATTTTCAAAAAAACAATGGGGCAAGACATCACAGAAGCTTTTCCACGTTTAACATGGCACGAGGCTATGAATTTTTATGGCAGTGACAAACCTGACATAAGATTTGATTTGAAAATTGTTGATGTAACAGAAATTGCAAAAAAATGTTCTTTCTCTGTTTTTAAATCAGTAACAAAAAACAATGGAATTGTTCGAGCAATAAACGTTAAAGGCAAGGCAGATTTTACAAGGTCTGAAATTGAAGACTTAACAGAAAAAGCACAAAACCTCGGTGCAAAAGGCATGGCATGGATTGCTTATCGTCCAGACGGCGAGATTTATTCTATATTAACAAAATATTTTACAGAAGAAGAAATGAAAGATTTATTAAATCAAATGGACGCAAAACCAGGCGATTTCATTCTTTTCAGTGCAGATAAATTTGACACAGTTTGTAAAGTTCTTGGCGGATTGAGAATTGAAATAGCAGAAATGCTAGGTTACAGAAACCCAGACGAGTACAAATTCTTAATCGTAACAGACTTCCCGCAATTTGAATGGAGCGAAGAGCAAGGCAGATTTATGGCAATGCACCACCCATTCACAATGCCTTATGAAGAGGACATGGAGTTCCTATTCTCTGACCCAGCAAGAGTACGTGCACAAGCCTATGACTTTGTTTTAAACGGAGTGGAACTCGGCAGTGGTTCAATCAGAATACACCGTTCAGACATTCAAAAGCAAATGTTTGAAGCACTAGGATTTAACGAAGAAGAAATTGAAGATAGATTTGGCTTTATGGTTAAAGCGTTCAGCTTTGGAACACCTCCTCATGGTGGCTTTGCTTTTGGTCTTGACAGACTCGCTATGCTACTTTTAGGTGCTGATAGTCTAAGAGATGTTATCGCATTCCCTAAAAACAAAGAGGCATCTTGTATGATGACAAACGCACCAGGACCAGTTGACATCAAGCAATTACAAGAACTTAACCTAGTTGGGGCTTTCACAGAGAGTGAAACAGTTCAAAAAACTAAAAAAGCAAAGCACGTTGACATTGATGTAAAATCAGTTACAAAACTTGCTTACCTAAATTTTAGCACAGAACAAGAGAAAAAAATGGCTCTTGATATGAGTGCAATAGTAGATTTTGCTAACGAACTTTCACAAGTTGATACATCTAATGTTGAAGTATCTGCAAGAACCACCGATATGCAAAACGTATTCCACAAAGACGAGAACACAAGAACATTTGATAGAGCAGACTTGCTTTCAAACGCTAAAACAAAAACAGAAGAATATATTTATGTTCCAAAATCATTTGAATAAGAAAGGATGAGAAAAATGTCTAAATTAACTGAACTAAGCATTGAAGAGATACAAAAATCATTTAAAGAAAAAGATTTCTCATCAAAAGAATTAACTCTAGAATACCTAAAAAATATAAAAGAAAAAGACGATACTATCGGTGCTTTTTTAACTATAACAGAAGACAAGGCAATAGAACTAGCTGAACAAGTTGACAAAAAAATTGCAAATGGAGAGAAAATTTCTCCAATAGCTGGTGTGCCTTGTGCTATCAAAGATAATATGTGCACAAACGGTGTTAAAACAACTTGTGCCTCAAAAATGCTAGAAGATTTCGTACCTTGCTATGATGCAACTGTAATCGAAAATCTGAAAAAGAACGACTTCGTAATGCTCGGCAAACTTAACATGGACGAATTTGCAATGGGTTCTTCAAACGAAAATTCTTACTTTAAAAAAGTTAGAAATCCAGTTAATATAGATTGCGTTCCTGGTGGTTCATCAGGTGGTTCTGCCGCTGCTGTCAAAGCTTGTGAAGCTGTGTATACTTTGGGTTCTGACACAGGTGGTTCAATCCGTCAACCAGCATCTTTCTGTGGTGTTGTTGGAATGAAACCAACTTATGGCACTGTTTCTCGTTATGGTCTTGTTGCTTTTGCCTCTTCCCTAGACCAAATTGGGCCTATCACAAAATCTGTAAAAGATAACGCTATTGTTTTAAATGCAATTGCAAGTTCTGACGGCAGAGATGCAACTTGTATCCAAGGCGACAGAGAAGATTTTACTGCTGATATCGGCAAAGATGTCAAAGGCATGAAAATCGCTTTGCCAACAGACTTTTTTGCAGAGGGTATTTCTCAAGACGTTAAAGACGCAGTTTTAAACGCAGCCAAAACTTATGAAAAAATGGGTGCAGAAATTGTTGAAGTTAAATTACCAAACCTAAAACACGCACTCAGTGCTTATTATGTTATATCATCAGCAGAGGCATCAAG
>JAWXUN010000166.1:0-4631 GCA_044426425.1 Clostridia bacterium
CTAGCCAATCTTTGCAAGCGGACTGCTCTGCTTTTGATGGGTCACGGTTTTTTGGTGGTCTGCATTTAATTGAATTTGCTATATATATGTTGGTTTTTCGGTCTAGGTCAACAGCCGAAAGCATTTTGTCTAGCAAAATTCCAGCTCTGCCAACAAAAGGTTCACCTTTTAAATCCTCTTTTTCGCCTGGTGCTTCGCCAATAAAGAGAACATCTGCTTTTTCGTTTCCGATGCCGACAACAACATTGTTTCTTGTTTTGCAAAGTTCGCATTTCTCGCAAGAAAGACAAGCTTTTTTTAAACTATCAAAATTTGTATACATAAAACAAAAACCTTTCTTTTTTGTTTTTATAATAACATAATTTTCAAAAAAATACAACTATGCTTATACAAAAAAACTGCACGTTTAATTGTGTGGTTTTTTTATCTAAAATAATATAATTTTACTTGCAAAATATATAAAAATATAGTATAATTAGGTTTAATAGACAAAAGCGATAAAGCAATAATCTATTGTATAATAGCTAAAAAAAATTTGAACTGTGGGTGAAGTAATGTTTTTTGATAAAGAAATCGAAACCATGAAAAGAAAAGACATTGAAAAAATGCAACTCGAAAGACTAAAACATTTGGTTGACTATTGCTATAACAATGTCAAATTTTATAACGAAAAACTTGGAAAGGCTGGTATTACTTCTGGTGACAAAATCAAAACTTTGTCAGATGTAAAATATATACCTTTTACAACTAAAGAGGATATCAGAGATAACTATCCATTTAATATGCTTGCAACTCCGATGAAGAATATTGTTAGAGTTCATGCATCTTCTGGCACAACAGGCAAGCCAACCGTTGGTGTTTATACCAAAAACGACCTTGACAACTGGGCAACTCAAGTTGCAAGAATTTGCACAGCTAGTGGAATTACTGACGAGGACATTGTGCAAATCAGTTTTGGATATGGACTTTTCACAGGTGCTTTGGGCTTGCACTATGGACTTGAAAAAATCGGTGCAACTGTCATTCCTGCATCTTCTGGAAATACAGACAAACAACTTATGATGCTCCGTGACTTTGGTGTAACTGGTCTTGTTGCGACTCCAAGTTATGCGATTTATCTCAGCGAGAAAATTCGTGAGGGCGAATATCCTCTTTCTGATTATGATAAACTCCGCATTGGTATCTTGGGCAGTGAGGGTTGTTCTGACGAAATGAGAAGAACAATCGAGAAAAATATGAATATATTTGTAAGTGATAACTATGGTATGACAGAGCTTTCTGGCCCTGGTGCATCTGGTGAATGTCACCTTAGAACTGGTTTGCATTTTAACGAAGATGCATACTTGCCTGAAATTATCGACAGCGACACTGGCGAAGTTAAAGAGGCTGGCGAAGTTGGAGAACTTGTTGTTACAACTCTTATTCGTGAGGGCGCTCCTGTTTTGAGATACAGAACAAGGGATATAACAAAACTTAATTACGAAACTTGTGAATGTGGCAGAACTGGTGTTAGAATGGAAAAAGTTATGGGCAGAACAGATGATATGCTTATCATTAAAGGTGTCAATGTTTTCCCATCACAAATTGCACAAATCCTTTCGGGCTTTAATCAAATTAGCCCACATTATCAACTTGTGTTGACAAAAGAGAATTATATGGATAGACTAGAAGTTAAGGTTGAATTAATTGACGCTAGTTTGCTTGAATATTTTGGCGAGCTCGAGAAATTGACAATGAAAATTAGAGAACGTCTAAAAAGCGTTTTAGGATTAGATACAAAAGTTAGACTAGTAGAACCAAAATCTTTGGAGCGTTTCCAAGGTAAGGCGAAACGAGTAATTGACTTAAGAAACGAAGGAGGAAAATAATTTTGAAAGAATTATTATTAGGCAACGAGGCTGTTGCAAGAGGATTATATGAAGCTGGCGTAAAAGTTATTTCTAGCTACCCAGGCACTCCAAGTACAGAAATAACAGAGGCTGCTGCAAAATATGATGAAATGTATTGCGAGTGGGCACCAAACGAAAAAGTTGCTGCCGAGGTTGCAAGTGGTGCGTCAATCGGTGGTGCAAGAAGTTTTTGTGCTATGAAACACGTTGGATTTAATGTTGCGGCTGACCCAATTTTCACAATGAGTTATATTGGCGTTAACGGTGGTATGGTAATCGGTGTTGCAGACGACCCAGGAATGCACTCATCACAAAATGAGCAAGACTCAAGAAACTATGCAATTGCTGCTAAACTTCCAATGCTAGAGCCAGCAGACTCAAACGAATGTAGAGATTACATAAAAACTGCTTATGAGATTTCAGAGAAATTTGATACACCTGTTATTTTGAGATTAACAACAAGAATTGCTCACTCAAGAAGTATAGTAGAACTCCATGATAGAGTTGAAAAAGACAATGTACCTTATGTAAAAAATCCACCAAAAAACATTATGCTACCAGTTTTTGCTAAGCCAAAACACGTTATAGTTGAAAAAAGAACTCTTGATTTAAGAGAGTATGCAGAAACTTCTGGCATTAATACAGTCGAAGATAACGGAGCAAAAATTGGTATAATTACAGCTGGTACAGTTTACCAATATGCAAAAGAAGTAATGGGCGAAAATGCAAATTATCTAAAACTTGCTATGCTAAACCCACTGCCAATAAACCTAATCAAAGACTTTGCAAAAGGTCTTGACAAAGTATATGTTATAGAAGAGCTTGACGATATTATTGAAACACATTGCAAGAAAAATGGTGTTGAGGTTATCGGCAAAGATTTATTCCCAAGAGTTGGCGAGTTCAACCAAAGAATACTTTCGGAGCTTTTAACAGGAAATGTAGAAAATGGTAAAACATTTGAAGAAGATATTCCAGTTCGTCCTCCAGTTATGTGTTGTGGATGTCCACACAGAGGTGTTTTTTATGCACTGAAAAAAGCTGGTGTATATGTAAGTGGCGATATCGGTTGTTATACACTTGGTGCATCTGCTCCGCTTGGTGCAATGGACGCTTGTATCTGTATGGGTGCGTCAATTTCTTCACTACACGGATTTAACAAAGCTACTGGAATGGATAATAAATCGGTTGCTGTTATTGGCGACTCAACATTTATTCACTCTGGTATTACAAGTTTAATTGACATTGCTTATAACAAAAGTAATTCAGTTACAATGATTTTGGATAACTCAATCACAGGCATGACAGGTCATCAACAAAACCCAACAACAGGATATAATATTAAAGGTGAACCAACACAAGCTGTTAATTTAGAGGAACTATGTAAAGCTATTGGAATTAAAAAAGTTTCGGTAGTAGACCCTTACGACCTAAAAGCAACTATGGCTGTTATCGCTGAACATCTAAATGCAGACGAGCCATCAGTTATCATAAGCCGTCGCCCATGTGCACTGTTAAAATCTGTTAAACACAACAAACCCTTGGTAGTTAACAAAGATAAATGTATCGGTTGCAAAATTTGCCTTGGTATTGGTTGCCCAGCTATTAGTATCAAAGACAAAAAAGCAGAGATTGACTGGACACAATGTGTTGGCTGTGGTGTTTGCACAGGTCTATGCCCTAAAAAAGCGATTGAGGAGGATAAATAAATGAACAACAATGTAAAAAGTGTGATTATAGTTGGTGTTGGTGGTCAAGGAACGCTACTAGCTAGTAGAATTTTGGGTGCTGTTATGATGGACGAAAACTATGATGTTAAAGTTAGCGAAGTTCACGGAATGAGCCAAAGAGGTGGTTCTGTTGTAACTTATGTTAGATATGGCGAAAAAGTTGCATCTCCAATCATCGAGTTTGGCGAGGCAGATGTTATACTAGCTTTTGAGCAACTAGAGGCTGCAAGATACCTACCTTATCTAAAAGAGGGTGGCGAGTTAATCGTTAATACACAATGCATCGACCCAATGCCAGTTATCACAGGTCTAGCTCAATATCCAACTGATATCACAGAAAAAATCAGCAACATGAATGTTAAAGTGACAGAAGTTCCTGCTCATAAATTAGCTGAAGAAGCTGGTTCTGTTAAAGCAGTAAATGTCGTGCTTATAGGAGCAATGGCATCAAAACTTGACTTTCCAAAAGAAGTATGGCTAAAAGCTGTTAAAGAAAACGTGCCATCAAAATTCATTGATTTAAACGTAAAAGCTTTCGATTTAGCTTACGGAAAATAATTAAATCTTGGGGATAACATCGTAGGGTATGCATTCATAGTCGGTAACTTAATAAATTTGGTGAAATTATATATCGTAGGGGAGGGGTTCCACCCCCTCCCGAGGTTTATCGTTAGCTCACGGGCGGGGATGGAACCCCGCCCCTACATAATATTTAATTAAGAAATTGTAAGATTTCCACCACAGTTATTCACTTTTCACTTTTACTTATTACTTAAGTTACCGACTATGGGGTATGCATTGTATGCATACCGAGTGGGAGTGCAAATTTCAATATAATTTTATAGTTGTTTTGGGGGAGTTTGTTCCTCGTTGTAACATAAATTTACATTAAAGTAAATGTCACTACCGAGGTACGCATACAATGCAGACGTGTTGATTAAGAAAAAACAAATAGCAAAATTCACAAAAAGAATAAAAAAAAGAGAAACAACCAAGAAAAAATGTTATAATT
>JAWXUN010000167.1:0-4599 GCA_044426425.1 Clostridia bacterium
GCCACGAGGACCTGTTGAACCTATGTACATTCCTGGGCGTTTTCTAACTGCCTCAAGACCCTCCAAAACCTGTATCTGGTTTTCGTCGTATTCTTGAGTTGCTTGGGCAATATTTTTATTTTCTTCCAAAACTATACCTCCGTTTTGTCAGCTGTTTTTTCTATTTTTTCTTCTGGAAAAATATCCAAATCAACATCTACTTTTATTTCATCAAGATTTACCTTTGTTTCTTCTTTTGGAAACATATCTAAATTCATATTCGCTCTAAAATCCTCTTGTTTTGCTTCTTTTTGTTGTTTACTTTTTGCTATTTGCTTATAATCAATCTCTCGCTCTTCTTGCTTTCTTTCTTGCCTTGCAGTTAATGGCACAAGTTTGCCCATATATTGGCGATATTCTTTACCTGTTTCATCAAAAAATCTGCCACTTTTGTCTTTTTTAATTCTTTTAATCAAAACTTTGTCTAAATGAATTAAAAACAAGCTTATCAAAAAAAATATAGCAAATGGTATAAATACATGAAAAGTTGTCATTAGCGACAACGAGTTCCAAGCATACACCTCAAAAAAATAAATCAAAAAAGCAGCAACTATTGCAATTACTGCAAATAAATAAATTAACGGCGATTGATATATATTCGAAAGACCGTGACAACGTGGGCACATATATTCACCCTTTTTTTTCAGTGACCATACTCTTATTAAATTTACACGTTTTTTACAGTATGGACAATGTGTTAAGCAAAAAAATTTCATAAAAAAATTCCTTTCTTTTCTAAACAAAAATTCTATTTCAATCTTTTTAATAAAGTTATTGGAGATAACTGAGATATATAGACAATTTCTTTGTCTTTTTCTATACACACAACAAAAGACTTTGGCAGTTCATAAGAAACATTTATTACTTTGTTTTCTTTTTGTATTTTTTTAAAATATTCTTTGGTAATTGGCGATCTAGATGCATTATCTAAATCAAAAATAGCAATAATATCTTTTGTTCTTATGGTGGTATCTTCACCTAAATGTAAATACATAATTACAAAACCGTTCCATCTTTTATTTCAAACATTTTTCCTTTTTCCATCAAACTGACAGTTTCAGGACTACAACAGCTTATAAAAATCTGTCTGCCTTTTAGTCTATTTAGTATATAGTCTTGCCTGTTATTATCTAGTTCACTCATAACATCATCTAAAATTATTATTGGTGTTTCAAAAATCTTTTCTTCAAGTATTTGAGCTTCAGAGAGTTTCAGAGCAATTACAGCACTTCTTTGTTGTCCTTGAGAAGCGTAGGTTCTTGCTTTTGTGTCATTTATAAAAATATCAATATCATCTCTGTGCACACCGACACTTGTCGAACCAATTTTTATATCTATGTTATGCGATTTTTTTAGTAATTCAAAATATTTTTCTTTAAAATCGCTTGTTTCCTCATTAAAATCTAACGACAATGGCTTATAAGAAATATCAATTGTTTCTTTACCACAAGAAATTCCTGTGTATATTTCTTTTGCTTTTTTCTTCAAATTTTCTATATATATGTACCTTTTCAAAGCAATTTCAAAGCCAAGTTCAACGGCTTTTTCATCCCAAATAGAAAGCATATTTTCGTATTCTTTTTTTATTTGAAATTCTTTTAAAAAAGCATTTCTTTGCAAAATAACTCTGTTATATTTCATAAGCGAGCTTGCATAGCTTGGTGTTATCTGACAAATTGCTGCATCAATAAAACTTCTTCTCATAGCTGGGCCATCTTTTATCAATCTTAGATGTTCAGGAGAAAAAATAACAGCACAAATTTTTCCGACAAGTGCCGAACCAGTGTTTTTTTTAACACCATTTATAACAGAATTTCGTCTTCCCTGTTCTATATTCAAAACAGCGTTTTGTTCCCTATCTTCACTAAAAAAATCAATCTTTAGGCTTGCATTTTTGCAGTTTTTTCCGTCAATTAATTTTGTTAGCTCAACATCTTTGTTGCCACGAAAAGAATGTCCGCCCGTAAAAATCCAAATTCCTTCCAAAAGGTTTGTTTTTCCTTGAGCGTTATCTCCAAAAACAACATTAATTTCTTTGTTTGGGACAATAGTATTATCTTTTAGATTTCTAAAATTTTTATAAGTCAGCTCTTTTATATACATTAATTAATTTAACTCGCATTTTTCATTTCTGTATTCAAAATAATCTTCTGGACGCATTTTTTTACCACGCATAGTGCACACTTCACCATTAACTTTTACATGGCCATTTTGAATTGCAACTTTTGCCATTCCACCAGTATCAACAGCACCACTTAATTTCATAAGATTATCTAGTCTTATAAATTCTGTTTCAATTTTTACTAATTTATCCATTTAAAAGCCTTTCTTTAATTCTCGTTTTTTAGTCTAACAGGAAGAACTAAAAACATAAAATCGTCACCCTCAATCGGTGTAATTAACATCGGATTTAGTGCACCAGAAATATGCAGTTTAACCATGTCACATTCACTGTTTTTTAGTGCATCTAAAAGATATTTATTGTTAAAACCAATTTCTATATCATTTTCATTGTCCATTTTGCACGGACATTCGTCATTTGCTCTGCCGATTGCGGTTGAAGAACTTAGCTTAACATGGTCATTGCTAAACAAACATCGGATAGGACTTTTTAGTTTATCGGTGTTTAATAAAGAAACACGCTCTGTACTCTCAATCAAATCCCTTGTTCTGACAGTTACAACATAATTTGTGTTTTTTGGTATAGTATTTTTATAGTCCAAAAATTCGCCTTCTAATATGCTAGAAACGATTGTATATTTATCAATCTTAAACATAATGTGACGTCTGCCACAACAAATTTCTATTTCGCTATCTGATGAAAGTTTCAAAACTTCAGAAAGTGTCTTTCCAGGAACTACAAAATTTGTGTTGTTTTTTTCATTCAGATTTTCTCTTCTCACAGCAAGTCTAAAGCCGTCAACAGATATTAAATCAAAAGTAGTATCTTCAAAATTGAACATACTTCCTTGGTTTATCGGTTTTGTGTCGTTGTCAGCAACTGCAAAAATTGTTTGTCTTATCATTCCTTTTAGTGTTTCACCAGCAATTTTTATGTTATTATCTTGAACAACAGCTGGCAATTCAGGAAATTCTTTATAATCAATTCCAATAATAGAAAATTCACTCATACCACTTGTAATTTTTGTGAAGTTATTTTCATTTACGTCAATTTCTATAATGTCACTTGGTGCTTTTCTTACAATTTCAGAAAATAGCTTAGCAGAAAGAATAACACTTCCCTCGTCTTGTATGTTTGCATCAATTTCTGTTTTCATGCCAAGTTCAAGGTCATAAGCTGTTAGTTCTAATTTGCTATTTTTGCTACTAAGCAAAATTCCCTCTAGTGCAGGAACTGTTGATTTTGCAGAAACAGCTCTTATTATATTATTTATTGCATCAGACAAAAGTTTTTTTTCTGTTCTAAATCTCATTATGTGTGTGACCTTGTCACATTTGCCGAACTTACTTTTATTTTAGCTATAAGTTCAATGCCCGTGACTATCCTTTCCAGTAACGCTTTTCTTTTGTGTGTGACCTTGTCACATTTGCCGAACTTACTTTTATTTTAGCTATAAGTTCAATGCCCGTGAC
The DNA here is from genome assembly GCA_044426425.1 of Clostridia bacterium. Taxonomy (GTDB): domain Bacteria; phylum Bacillota; class Clostridia; order Oscillospirales; family Acutalibacteraceae; genus SIG603. The sequence goes on from JAWXUN010000167.1 coordinate 3,634, forward strand.
TATCTTTTCTAGTTACGCTTTTTTTGTGTGTGACCTTGTCACATTTTATGAACCCACAAGTTCATGCCTATCACTTCTCATTATGCTGTATTTATCAATATTTTGTATTTGTTAATAACTTTAAATTTTAATGCATCAAAAATTATATTTATCATACAAAGTTCTCTTTATATATATTTTAAAGTAGAATTAATAGTAGAGGCTGTTAAAATGTTTATAACTTTAAAAATCTTATATTTTTTCTATGTTTTTTAGTTATCAACTTTTAGTTTTACTTTGTTAATAATTTGTTTAAAAGTTTATAGTTTTTTCTTTTCCACATTCATTAACATCTTTCCACTGTTGATATTTAATAACTTGTTGAAAAGTTTCGTTAAAATTTATAGGTTTTTTATATTTTTAGTGATATCCTCAACAGTAGCTCTCATACTTGGGTCTTTTTTAATTTTTTCTTCAACTTGATTGATTGAATATACTATTGTCGAGTGGTCACGTCCACCAAGCATTTCACCTATGGTGCTCATTGGCATTTGTGTTACTTCTCTTACTATGTACGAAGATACTTGTCTTGCTTTAGAAATTTTTGCATTTCTTTTTGTAGAAATAATGTCTTCTTTTGTACAACCAAATGTTCTTGATACTTCTTCTAGTATTTTGTCTACTGTTATTGGAGTTGGTTCGTCATCTCTTGCTATGTCGCTAATTGCATTTTGTGCTGTTATAATGCTTGGCGATTTTCCCTCAAGAAGTAAATGAGCCTTCATTTTTTTCACAACACCTTCTAAAGACCTTATGTTGCTTTTTAGTTTCATTGCAATAAATTCGCAGACGTTGTTTGGCAAATCAATCTCAAGCATCTCTGCTTTTCTTTTGATAATCGCAATTCTTGTTTCAAATTCTGGAGCGACAACATCAGCTGTCAAACCCCACTCAAATCTGCTTTTCAAACGCTCTTCAAGTGTTGCA
>JAWXUN010000168.1:0-4566 GCA_044426425.1 Clostridia bacterium
GAAAGGCTATTTTTATATGTTTGGATACGTCAGACCCTACAAAACTTATATGTTAGTTGGCGAGTATGAGGAGTACAAGGCTGTTTATTGTAGCTTGTGCAAAAACCTCGGCAAGCACTACAATGTTTTTACTCGTCTAGCCTTAAATTATGACTTAACTTTTTTTGCTCTTCTTGATTTTGACTTAAATGATAATTGCCCAAAGCTAAAAAAAGGGCGTTGCACTGTCAATCCGCTCAAAAAATGTAATTATATAAGTTTAGAAAGTCAGTCCTATCACAGGGCATCGGCTCTCACTGTTCTTATGACATATCACAAAATTCTCGATAATATAAAAGACGATAGTTTTCTAAAGTCTTTGGCGTCAAGGTGCTTAAAACCGTTTATAGCGGGCAGTGCAAAAAAAGCAGGGCGAGAGTTTCCGTATATGGCAAAGATTATGCAAGATATGATGAACGAGCAAAACGAGGTTGAAAAGGACGAAAACGCAAGTCTAGATGCTTGCTGTGAGCCAACAGCAAAGGCACTTTCGCTTTTGTTCCAAAGCATTTCAGAAAATCAAAGTCTTGTTTTAAAAGAGCTTGGATATTTTCTTGGTCGTTGGATTTATACCATAGACGCTGCCGACGATTTGAAAAATGATTTAAAAAATCAAGCGTTTAATCCACTGCGAAAATATTTTTCACTAGAAACAGATTTTTTGCCAGAAGAAAGACAAAAAGAATTTGATGAAGAGTCAAATTACATCTTAAATAACAATGTTTCACGCATCATATCTGCCTTAAATCTTCTTGAACTTAACAGATACAGAGGTATCGTGAGCAATATTATAGAAAAAGGTTTGCCACAAATTCAAAAAGAAATTTTATTTTTACACATTCGAGAAAAAGAGAGGAAAAAATTCACATGACAGATCCATACAAAGTGCTTGGTGTTAGTGCTAGTTCAACTGACGAGGAAATAAAGGACGCATATAGAACTTTAGCAAAAAAATATCATCCAGACCAATATTCTGGCAGTCCAATCGCCGACCTCGCAAGCGAAAAAATGAAAGAAATTAACGAAGCTTACGACGAGGTTGTCGCAAGCCGAAAAAATAAATCCTCTAACAATTCTCGTTACCAACAAAATTCATATAATGGTGCAAACAACAGTTCATCAAGCTATTCAGATGTCAGAAGTTTCATAAATACTGGCAGAATTGCCGATGCAGAACAAATTTTAAACGGAGTTCCAACAGAGAGAAGAAATGCCGAGTGGTATTTTCTAAAAGGCTCGGTTTTATATAGAAGAGGTTGGCTTGAAGAGGCAAAGCAAAACTTTGCTAGAGCGTGCCAAATGGATCCATCTAACATGGAATATCGTTCTGCACTAAATCAATCTATGAACCAACGTGCTGGTGCTTATGGCGGATATAATCCAAATATGCAAAGAGGTTATGGCAACAACTGCAACAGTTGTGATATGTGTTCGTCTTTGATGTGTGCAGACTGTTGTTGTGAGTGCATGGGCGGTGATTTGATTGCCTGTTGCTAATGCGTCAAAAATCGCTTTCTGTGGCGTTTGCGGAGCAATATCAGTTGTGATTATGATTTTGGCAGGAGTGTTTACAACTATGAGCTTGGCATTGCCAGCTTTGGCTGGTTGCGTGTTAATCTCTGTAACAGTAGAACTTTCTGAAAAATATGGTTTTTTAGTTTTTTCGGTTGTCGCTGTTCTGTCCTTTTTTCTCACCGCAGACAAAGAGGCATTTGTGATATATCTACTGTTTTTTGGATATTATCCTGTTCTTTTTTCACTGTTGTGCAAAATAAAAAATATATTCCTAGCTTATTTTATCAAGTTCGCATTGTTCAACGTGGCCGCTATTCTTGATTATGTGATTATCACGTTTATACTAGGCATACCAATGGAATATTCAGAGAGTTTTGGAATGTGGTTTTTGCCAGCGTTACTGCTTTTTGCAAATGTAATCTTTGTGCTTTACGACAGATGTTTATACGGAATTGTGCAAATATATTTTCAACGTCTTCACCCAATCGCAAGACGTTTTATAAAAAAATAAAAAAACAGGCTTGTAACGAATTTTGTTTCGCTACAAGCCATTTTTTTTATCTCAAATTCACCCATTCTTTTTCTTTAAAACCAGTAAAAATGTGTGTGTCAGATATGATAAGCGGTCTTTTGACAAGCATTCCATTTGTTGCAAGCACGTCAAGTTGCTCCTGCTCACTCATGCTAGGCAGTTTGTCTTTCAGCCCCATGCCTTTGTACACCAAGCCACTTGTGTTAAAAAATCTTTTGAGTGGCAAACCGCTTTGCTCATACCATTTCCTAAGCTCATCAGCACTCGGATTTTCTTCTACTATATGCCTAGATATAAATTCAATGTTATTTTCCAAAAGCCAGTTTTTTGCCTTTTTACAAGTAGAGCATTTTGGATATTCAATAAAAAGTACCATTTTTATTTTCATGCCTTTCTTTTTTAAAAATTACTGTTGTTAATCAACTTTGTGGTCGCAGATTGAAAAGCCGTCACTTGTCAAAAATTTAATAACAAGGGCTACACTATCCGCTCCACTTTCTTTCAGCTCGTCCACCTGAGATTGCAGAGAATTATCCATTTCGCTTAGTACGCTTTCAAGTTCAGGGGTTAATTCGCTTGCATCAACAGTGCTGTCAATTTCTACAAAAGTATAGTACATATAAATCGTAGTGCCTTCGGCTACAATCTCCAGTTCAAGTCCATCTTGAACCTGTGTTGTTTCTTTCAACAAATCAACAGTTTCTTCAATTATTTCCTCTTCGCTTTTAACATTGCAAGCAACAAGTGAAAATAACATTAGCATTGATATAATTGTGATAAAAAATTTTTTCATGCATAACCTCAAAATAAATTAGTATTGATAAGAAATTTCTACAATCTTTTTGTCACGTAGATGTATTTTAGCAGACCAAAGTTCTCCGTTCTCAATTTTTTCTGAGAACTCTTTTTGTAGCCAGTTTGAGCCTACCGAGTTTAGCATAAATGGGTCGCAATATGCCGAGGCAACATAGTTTTTATCTCTAAAAAACTCTACATAGTCAATGTTTTCTGGATAAAGAGAAGCCAATCTAATCCAACGCTTGTCCTCATAGCTCATTTGTTTTTCAAGTCCTTGAATATAAAATTGCTCTTTTTCTTCAAGTTTTTCTGTTTCAATTCCAAAATATTCGCAAATTCTATAAGCAAAGAACTTGTCCTCACCGTCTAAAATCTCCCAATAAGTTGGTGGTTCTTGTTTTGTCATGTTGTTATAGTATCCCCAAGAAACAAACTCGTTTAGCGATACAGATATTTGGCTAAGTGCCTGAGAAGACTCGTTGCAAAGAATAGGTCTTTCTGGCTTTATAGCCTTTGCTTTTTGAATTAAATTATAATATTTTTGGTTATCTTGTCCGTTTCCATGGATTAAAATAACGTCCGAAGCATTTGCGATATCCTCGTTAAAACAACCACCCATAGAGCTACAACCAACAGCCATTCCGCCAGACTCTCTCTTTGCAATTTCAATAAGAGTCGCCATGCCTTTTCCAGTGTAAACAATTGGATGAATTTTAAAGTCGCCAACATCTTGCTCGTTTGCAATCTCAATAAAAACATTAGTGAATTTTTTATCCCTAAGCCAATTAGAAGCCGTCTTAACAGCATTCATAATAGATATATCGTCTTTGATAAAACGAGTTTGAGCACCATAAAAATAGCTGACAATAACAATCATGCCAATTTTGTCTGCTGCCAAAATAACCTTTTCCATTCTGTCTAAATACGCTTGTTTCATAGATAAACCGTCCTCAGAAAATGGATTGTTATCTATTGTGTGGTTGTCCATAGTGAAACAAGGGCCACCACCTTGAAATCCAACTGCCACAGCACGGAGTCCGTGATTGTACCAATCTTGGAGAGAGTCGATAAATTCATCAGTGTTTTTATCAGCAGAAAACTCTTTTCCGTATCTATTAAAACGAGTGACATCGCTTGCATCGTCAAAAATTCCTTGTATCATTCTGGAATTCATCAAGAGTCCGTGATATTCTTTTGGGCAATTTTCAATTTCTGAATAAGTTAGTTTGTTGTTTATTAAAAATTTTGTGCTTTCAATACTTAAGTTAGTGTTCATGTTTATAAACTCCTTTTTTCTTTTCTTTATTATAATGCATGAACACTGATTAAGTCAATTGATTTTAGATAATTATTTCAATTTCGTATTCTTTCAGCCAAAAATCTATCTGAATTAAATATGCATAGACTTGTGGTTTTTTCATAAGTTGCCCAAACCATGGTGTTTCTGTTTCGCTTGTGCTCTCAAAAAGACTCTCCAAAAATTCGATATTTATTAAGTCGTTCAGCGGACTTCCATTTCTCAAAATTTCCCTTAGCATATATTTCAATTCATTCTCAAACGCAGGATTATAGGTTTTTGGATAAGGTGTTTTTTTGCGGTACAACACTTCATAAGGGATAAGGTCGCTGTATGCATCTTTTAAAAGTCCCTTAACACCGTTTTGTGTTTTATAATTCCACGG
>JAWXUN010000169.1:0-4553 GCA_044426425.1 Clostridia bacterium
TCTACTGAATAAGAACCGTCTGAGCTACTAGCACCTGTTGTTGCATAGTCATCAGTAAGACCTTCTGGAACGTCAAAACCTATATCAGTATAAACAGCTGTTTGTGTGTCAGGTGTTCTAATTTTAAAACCAACTTCGTTTAATTGAACAACCAAAGCAGTTTTTCCTTCAATAGCTTCTGCAACTAGTGCTTGACTCTCTGCAACTAACTCGTCGTATTCTACTAACATTTCTTCAGCTTTTTCTGTTTCGCCTAAGAACTCACCAACTAATTTAAATGTTTCTTTCCAAGCAAGAGAATCTTCTGGGATATCTGTAACTGTTGGCATTACATAAGTTGGAGCGATAGCTTCGTAGTTTTCTAGGTCAGTTGCTGATGCTTCGTTGATAACGATAAAGTCTGGTGCTAAAACTAAAAGTTCTTCAAAGAAAGTGTCGCTTTTTGTGCTAAGAACTTCAATGCTAGTTAAATCAAAATCTTCATACATATGTTGAGCATACATATAGTTATGTGTTTCTGCATAAGTATAACTTGTACCATAAGTAGGTGCTACGCCTAGTGCAACAAAGTTGTCAACCAAGCTATAATCAAGTACTACAAAGTTCTCATAAGTTTCTGGTAATTCTAATTCGCCGTTATAAAAAGTCATAGTTCTTGGTTCGTCAGTTTCTTCTTCTGAACTTGTTTCTGCCTCTGAACTTGTATCTGATGATGATGCCTGCGAGCTAGAAGAGTCCTCTTCTGTTGTTTGAGAACTACAAGCTGTTAGCATACTAAAAGCAAGTACACACGCAAGCATAAGTGATAATTTTTTTTTCATTTTGAAAAATCTCCTTTAAAATAATGTTTAATATATATATATATATTTATCTGTCCTCTGTGAACAGCAAATACAGCAAATAAGGTGCACCAATCAGTGATGTCAATGTGCCAATTTGGAAATCTAATCCATTTAATGCTAATATTCTAACTACAACATCAGCCAACAACACAATTACAATACCAATTAATACTGCGAGGGGTAAAAATAACTTGAAATTAGAGCCAACAATTCTTTTGGCAATGTGTGGGGATATCATTCCTATTGAACCAACACCACCTGCAACATAACCAGAAATTGAAGCTAAAATTACTGTTACAATTAAAAGTTTTTTGCGTTCTTTATTTAGATTTAAGCCAAGGCCTATTGCCATTTCATCGTCTAAATTTAAAATATTTAGATAACAAGCTTTGTACATTACATACGCAAATAGTGGTATAGCACCAATATAAGCTATTTGAATCATATCCCATGATGCATAGCTCAAGCTACCTGCCATAATAAGGCTATACATAGTATATCCATCAGCACTTAACTTTAATGAAATTACAAGTGAGATAGCTCCAATGCAAGAGTTTATTGCGATACCGTTTAATATTAACTTTACTGGAGAAAGTTTATACCTAAGAGATAAGCCATAAACAATAGCAAATGTTATAAGTCCTCCCAAAACGGCTGCAAGTGGTCTTGGCATAACCATGCCAAAGCCTTGGTCGTATAGAAAAACAACTAGCAAAGTACCAAGACCTGAACCAGCACTGATACCAAGCAAGCTAGGTGTTGCGATTGGGTTTCGTGTAACACCTTGCATGACAGCACCAGAAGTGGAAAGGCATATTCCAGCAATAAGTGCTACTGCTGTTTTTGGCAATCTAAACATCCATACAACTACTTGTTCTTGATATTCACCATTTCCCAATAATGATTCTATAAGTTGTGTCAAACTAATCGGCACATAACCAATAGTCATGGCAAAATAAGCTAAAACTAATATCACCATAATTAACACAGGTGTTATAAGCGTGAGTCTTTGTTTATTTGTCAAATTTCTCATCATAATGCTCCTTTACTTCTTTTTGAATTAATTAAGTAAAGGAAAATTGGAATTCCTATTACAGATGTAATTGCACCGATTGGTGTTTCTGCTGGCATATTTACAAGTCTGCTTATAACATCAGCAATCACAAGGAAGAATACTCCTAAAACTGCGGAAATAGGTATGACTTTTCTATAATCTTCACCAACTGCCATTTTCACCATATTTGGTAGTATCATTCCGACAAAGCCAATGTTTCCAACAACAGAAACCGTTGTAGCAGAAATAAACACAACCGAAATTACACCAAGCATTTTTATTCTTTTAACATTTTCGCCAAGGCTGACAGCTGTTTCGTCACCCATACCTAAAACAGTGATTTTGTTAGAAATCATTATTCCGATAACAGCACCAATTACACCTATCATCAAAACCCCAATACCTACCCATTTCATTCCAAGAAAACCAGAGTTATTCCATGTGTAAATGTTTGAACCAAGCCCAGAGCTTATGTTGATAGTTGTTGCTATGCCTGAAAATAACATACCAAGGGCATTACCAGCCAAAAGCAATTTAACGCCAGATTCTCTGCCTTTTATTCGGGAAGAAATGTGGAAAATAATTATTGTTGAAATTAACGCACCTATCATAGAACAAAAAATGTTGCTAACGTACGAAGTAGCTCCACCAGTAATTGCCATAGATATAGCAAGACCCAAACCAGCTCCATTGTTAATACCCACAACATCTGGACTAGCAAGATAGTTTTTTGTAATACCTTGCATAACAGCTCCGCCAATAGGTAGCAATGCTCCTACAATAATAGCACCTAATATACGTGGAACTTTTATCTCCCACAGTACATAGTGAGTTATCTGATTATAATCATAATTAGTAATCGCAGAAATAATATTATCAAAAGTTGTTGTAGGTGTAAAATAGAATATAGTTGTACAAATAGATGCTATAAAAAGCAAGGACATCACGACAATTGAAAATCCTAGAACAAACTTTTTACTAATCTTTAATCGTTTTTTAGTTTGCTCCATGTGCACCTCTCAATAGCTCATAAGAAACACAAACTGGATAATCAGCACCAGGAACATCTATAATAGTTGCATCTACATCAAAAACAGTTTCTAGTATCTCTGCCGTCATAGTTTCTTTTGGTGAACCTTGAGCGACGATTTTTCCATCTCTTAGCATAATCAATTCATCAGAAAATCTGCTCGCTTGGTTAATATCATGCAAAACCATAACAACCGTAATCTCTTTTTCTCTATTAAGCTTTTGCACCAACTGCAATACTTCGAGCTGATACGCCATATCCAAATATGTTGTAGGTTCATCAAGCAAAATAACATCTGTTTGTTGAGCTAAAACTAACGCAATCCAAACACGTTGTCTTTGACCACCAGATAAAGCATTTATGTTTCTGTCTTTAAATTCTAATAAGTCTGTATTTTTAAGTGCCCACGTTACAATCTCGTGGTCTTCTTTTGTTAGTTTTCCTCTACCTTTTTTGTGAGGAAATCTACCATATTCTACAATCTCGGTAACACTTAAACCACTTGGTGCTTTAGGTGTTTGTGGCAAAAGACCAATAATTTTAGCGATTGTTTCAGTTTTTGTTTTATGTATATTTAAGTCATTAACAGAAATTTCTCCAGATTTAGGTTTTATAACTCTTCCAATTGTCTTTAAAAAAGTTGATTTTCCTGAACCATTTTCACCGATTATTGTAGTTATTGCACCTTTTCGAATTGAAAGGGATAAATCGTCTATAATAATTTTCTTTTCATAACCTGTGATAAGTGAATTAACTTTGATTATATCCATGATTACCTCTTATTCCTTATTTTTGGTAAGAAAGAGCAATTAGACCCTCATTCTTTTTAAAGAATGAATTGTTAGTGTTTTGCAATTTCTCAAAAATTTCTTGAACTTTATCTTCTGGAAGAATTGTCATTTTGCTAGAAAAATGATTATCTCTGCCGTCAAAGAACATACACTCTCCAGCATTTTTTATGTAATTCACTTTGTTAGAATTTTCTTTTGTAAGTGTGTAGTACACTCCGTCTTCGATAATAGTGTTGAATATAACTTGGCGACCATCGTATTCCATTAGCACATGACGACTATTTTCAAAACGCTCTTTGCCATTTGGTGCAAATTTTGCAAAGCTAGGAGTCATATCTTTGTCCATGCTAAAAATTTGGTTGCCTGGGAACATTACAGTAAGTGATTTCACTTCTAGCTCCAAGAATTTCGCTCCATGTGTTAGCATTTTTTTAATCATACCATCAGTTTTAGCAAGTTCTAAAAGAACATCTGTATCAGCTGATAATACTTTACAAACACATTGTCCGTAAATACGTCTTGTTGATTTAAGCCCACGGCCTTGTTTATCAAAAATCAAAGTGCTAATTTCACTACCATCTTCAATTTTGTTTAAAAGCACAGACGCAGGTGTTAGAATAACAATAAATTTTTCTGAAACATAACGGTAATCTGCAATTTCTAAATCTGGAAAAGAAGTATTGTTATTTACAGAAATATAAATCTCATTTTGAGAAGTCAAAAATTCTTCTATCGGAGCTTTCATTTCGCTTGCTGGTAGTCTGTTTTTCATTGCATCTCTTGGATTTGGTCTTTGTGCTTCGTTTTTATCTATCATCTTATTTACCTCATTTTTT
>JAWXUN010000170.1:0-4510 GCA_044426425.1 Clostridia bacterium
CTTGATGTTCTAGAACTATTGTGGGGCAGTGATATGTTTTATAGCCTTTACGACGACCCAGATTTGGTTCATGGTCTGCTCGGCTTAATAAGCGACACATACATAAAATTTATGGAAAAATGGTACGAGATATACCCACAAACAAAGGATTGGGCAAACCACTGGGCAGGGCTTGCACACAAGGGAACTATCACTCTTAGAAACGATAGTGCAATGAACCTATCCTCTGAATTTTATAGCGAATTTGCAAAACCTTATGATGCAAAACTGCTCAAACATTTTGGCGGTGGAATTATTCACTTTTGCGGACGTGGCGACCATTATATAGAAACAATGTCAGAAATTGAATATCTAACTGGAATAAATATGTCGCAACCACACTTAAATGATATGGAAAAAATCTATAAAAACACCGTTGATAAAGGAATTTTTATCTGTGGTTTTTCAAAAGAATATGCACAAAAAGATATTATTAGAGAAAACGGATTTAATCACCGACTCAGCGTATAGTCTTTTTCAAAAAGCTTTGGTATCAAATATCAGAGCTTTTTCTTTTTGCATATATTGCAAAACAGTGCTAGATATGCTAAAATTAATTTATCAAAAAAATATCGGAGGGAATTATGCCAGAAAAAGTCTTAAAAAAATATTTTGGATACGACAATTTCCGCAAAGGGCAAGAAGAACTTGTCACAGAAATTTTGCGTGGAAACGATGTCCTTGGCATAATGCCAACAGGTGCTGGCAAGTCGCTCTGCTTTCAAGTTCCTTCTATTGTTATGGACGGCATCAGCCTTGTTGTTTCTCCGCTGATATCACTAATGCAAGACCAAGTCAAGGCGTTAATTCAATCAGGAATAAGGGCAGCATACATAAACTCTTCTCTCTCGCCAAGGCAAATCGACAAGGCACTCTCAAATGCAAAAATGGGTATGTATAAAATAATTTATGTTGCCCCAGAAAGACTTTTAACCGACAATTTTCTCTCATTTGCAAAAAGTGCGAACATCTCTATGTTAACAGTGGATGAGGCTCACTGCATTTCTCAGTGGGGTCAAGATTTTAGGCCAAGCTATTCGCAAATTCCAGAATTTATCGACACCCTTTCCAAAAGACCAGTTGTTTCTGCTTTTACTGCAACAGCAACAGAACAGGTCAAAAAAGATATTATCAAAATTCTCAAGCTCCAAAATCCTTTGGTTCTGATAAGCGGTTTTGACAGAGAAAATTTATATTTTGAAGTTGTAAAGTCCAATAATAAAACGGCAGACTTGTTAGCTTTTTTATCAGACAAAAAAGACAAAAGTGGCATCATATATTGCTCTACACGCAAAACGGTAGAAGAAGTTTGTTCAGAACTTTTGATGAAAAAATTTTCTGTAAAAAAATATCACGCAGGTCTAAGTCTACAAGAACGACAAGAAAATCAAAACGATTTTATATACGACAACACAAAAATCATGGTTGCTACAAACGCTTTTGGCATGGGCATAGACAAGTCCAACGTCAACTTTGTCGTGCATTACAATATGCCAAAAGACATGGAGAGTTACTACCAAGAGGCTGGCAGAGCAGGACGTGACGGCTCTCCAGCACATTGTATTATGCTATACAGCGGTCAAGATGTTATGATTAATAGATATTTGATTGAAAATTCGCTAGACACAAATTACAAAGACGAAGAAACTAAAAAAAAACTAAAAAAACTTGCTGAAAAAAGGCTACGTGACATAAGCTTTTATTCCACTAGCAAATATTGTCTTCGCAAATATATCCTAAATTATTTTGGGGACAAAGCAAAAACTTTTTGCGACAATTGCTCAAATTGTAACAAAACACACAAACTCGTCCGAGGCAAAGAAAAAACAAATACAGCAAAACAATCCGTCCCACTAAACAGAGAAGATTTGTTCCAAAGTTTGCGTGAACTTAGGACAAAAATCGCAAAACGTCAATCTCTTCCAGATTTTGTAATTTTTGATGACTCATGCCTAATTGATATGTGTTACAAATTGCCTGTTAATCAAAAAGAATTCCTCTCAATCTCTGGTGTAAGTCAAGCTAAATCAGAAAAATATTCAAAGGAATTTGTAGCACTGATTAGCAATTATTGCAACAGCAAAAACGCAACGAAATAGACAGCGTGATTACATTGACAAAACAGCTAACAGACATCAAGTGAACTGCACCCAAATTGTTGGATATATGGTATAATATAGAAAACGAAAGGGGTGCAGTTTTGTTATGCCAATAGGAATACAAAATAAAAGATTTATTATAATTCACGGAAAATTCAAAAAATATTCATTGAATTTGATACTTTTCGTTGATATAATAGTTGCAAATACAACGATATACAAGAAAGGGATAGAAGATGTCAAAATTACTATGCGAATACTTTACTAGGTTATATAAAAAGAATATAAATTTTTTAAACGAAAACGCAACCGAACAACTACCTATTGGTCAAGTACTTTGTCTACACGAAATTTATAATAATGAGGGATTAATTCAAGAAAAATTAGCCACTGAATTATTGGTGGATAAAGGGACAATTGCCCGATGCATACAAAAAATGATAGACAAAGACCTTATCTATCGTGAAAGAAGTTTAACTGACAAAAGAGCCTATGGTATATACTTAACAAAAAAAGGCAAAGAAGAATGTGCTAAAATTTTTCTAACTCTTACTGAATTGGAAAATAAAATGAGCGAAAACTTGACAGATATAGAAAAAATAGCACTTTTACATTTATTGGAAAAAGTCTATTCTTATTCGTGATATAGCAACATTAACGAAGGTGAATTGACACGAAACCGTGCTTAGCCTGACTTTTAATGTTGATAGAGAATTTTTGCCCCACTTACATAAAATTTTCGGAGGATTTAAATGGAATTTAATATCTTTATATGTATCTTAGCAGGACTTGGTGCAGGTCTTGGCACAGGATTTGCAGGAATGAGTGCCGCTGTGGTTATCTCACCTATGCTAATCACTTTTCTTGACATGAACCCATACGAGGCAATAGGAATAGCTTTGGCATCTGATGTGCTTGCCAGTGCTGTTTCTGCTTATACGTACGGAAAAAATAAAAATATTGACATAAAGAACAGCAAGTGGCTTTTTATCAGTGTATTATGTTTTACATTTATAGGGGCATTTGTGGCACAGCTTGTTCCAAGTGCAACAATGGGAAATTTTACCGTTTACGCTTCACTTCTTATGGGTATAAATTTTCTTGTAAAAAAAGAAAAAGCCCCTAAAGAGCCACGATCATTTAAAGGCAAACTTAAAGTTATCGTACCAGTTCTTTGTGGTATGATGGTTGGATTTACCTGTGGATTTATAGGTGCTGGTGGTGGAATAATGATGCTAATAATTCTCACTACCGTTCTTGGTTACGAACTTAAAAAAGCAGTTGGCACAAGTGTTTTCATTATGACTTTTACAGCTCTTTTTGGCTCAAGTTCTCACTTTATTCTTGAACAAGTCGTTCCAGACTTTTTGATTTTAGGAGTTTGTGTTATTTCAACATTAGTGTTTGCACTACTAGCTGCAAGATTTGCAAACAAAGCAAATAATAATGTATTAAACAAAGTTACAGGTGCTGTGTTAACTACTTTGGGTATATTTATGATAGCAAGTACATATTTATTTTGATTAAAGATTTTTAAAATTAAAAAGGATATATTAATTATGAAATTAAGAGGGTTTCGATATTACAAATGGGTTTATATTATTGGCACCATCCTTACCTTTGTCAATGCCTTATTCCTAAACAATAAATTTTTGATGGTCTTTTATTTAATACTCTTATATTGCATTTTGTTTTATAAAGGAACACACATTTTATTGCTATATAAGAGAACAGGCAATATGTACAAAAACATTCCAAAAAAGATATTTGATAAAAGTTATAGACTTTTTCGAGCTCGTGTTTCGTTGTTTTGGCTAGCCTTTATTGGGCTTTGTGCTTTAGGAAAATTTATCTTTCACATCAGTCATCAATATTTCTATTGCCTAACATTCTTCTTTTTGTTTTTAGATAAATTTTTCGTAAATAAGGTCTGCTTATTCCAAAAATTTTGCGATTTTAAAGGGGAAATTGTCCTTTGTTGCTGTGGCTGTCCTTGTAGAGGTTGGGATTTAATGCTCATACATACACCACTGCTCTTTGCAATAAGTCAGCACGCGTTAATGCAAAATTTCTTGATTATCATTTCAACAGTTTTAGCCGTAGTTTCGCTAATTTACTGGGAAATTCGCAAATATAACCTCGTTGAAGTCCGTCAAAAATGTCCATATTCTTGCGATTTGAAACTGTGTAGGGAACATCAAAAAATAATGTAATCCTAACGAATTCATATAAATATGAATTGTGTATTGTTTTTTTATAGCAACTTGATTATTATTAGGCTTATAAATAAGTGAGCAGAAATTTTGTCAAAAGTTTTAAAAACCACAGCTAATACTTTCGTATTAGCGAGGATTTTTAGAGATTTTGGCAGG
>JAWXUN010000008.1:0-23741 GCA_044426425.1 Clostridia bacterium
AGATGATGTTTGCATCTTCGCTTGCACGTTCTGTGATAATTTGTGAAGCTGTATCGATTTCGTCAAGAGCGATATCAGGAGAAGATTTGATGTTGATAATAACACCTCTTGCACCAGAGATTGCTGTTTCTAAAAGTGGGCTAGAGATAGCTTGCATTGCAGCTTGTTCTGCTTTGTCTTTTCCGTTTGCACGACCAGCACCCATGTGTGCATAGCCAGCGTTTTGCATAACAGACTTAACGTCCTCAAAGTCAAGGTTAACGATACCTGGGAGCTGAATTAGGTCAGAAATACTTTGAACACCTTGTCTTAAAACATCGTCTGCAATGATAAAAGCATTTGCAAGCGTAATTCTTTGTCCGTCGTCTACTAATTTTAATCTTTCGTTTGGAATAACAACCAAAGCGTCAACATTTTCTTTAAGAGCTTCTATGCCAGACTCTGCTTGTGACATTCTTCTTTTGCCCTCAAAAGCAAAAGGTTTTGTTACGATGCCAACAGTTAAAGCACCCATGTCTTTAGCAATACCAGCGATAATTGGAGCGGCACCTGTGCCAGTTCCACCGCCCATACCAGCAGTGACAAAAACCATGTCAGCACCCTTTAGTGCAGAAACGATTTGCTCGTGGCTTTCTTCAGCAGCTTTTGCACCAACTTCTGGTTTTGAACCTGCACCTCTACCACCTGTATTTTTTTCACCAAGTTGCAATTTAACATCAGATTGAACTCTTGCAAGAGCTTGTTTATCTGTGTTCATGCAAAGCAAGTCAACAAATTGGACGCCTGCAGCAGCAATTCTGTTAACAGCGTTTCCGCCGCCGCCGCCAACTCCGACTACTTTAATAACTTGTGGTGCTTCTTCCATGATGTTGTCAATTTGAAATGGCATATCTAGTTCCTCCAATATTTTAAACTTCTTTATTATTTTAATTAAATACAAAATACCTATTTTCGTATACTTTAGGATAACACTTTTTCTGATAAAATTCAAGACTAAATTATAAAAAAATTAAAAAAATTTGCAAAATTAATAGTTTATATTTAATTTAGCTTGAAAAGTCAGGAAAAATATGGTTTTTTTAGTCCACAACGTCTGGAATATCATTTCCTCGGTTGCTTGTTGGGGCAGGTGTGGCAGACGGTTCTGTCGAGATATCTTCATCTTCACTTGTGCTGTCAGAACTATCTTCTTCTTCGCTTGTGCCGTCAGAACTATCTTCGTCTAGCTCTGGGTCGATAATTACACCCTCTGGAATATTTTCTTTAACATTTAAAAATGCACGGTTAACCTCTCGTCCATAGGATACATCAAGCGTTCCCTCGTCATATTCTCCGATGTTTCCCTCGTCGATAATTTGAAAAGCAAATTTCAGTTTATAGTCAAGGTCGCTTGCTCCGCCAAGCTGTATCTCTACCCTGTCATCATAAGTAATAACAATGTCGTATATGTTAGAAAGGTCGATAAGTGTTATCTCTCCGTCTTCTCTTGTGCTGATTATGTCCATTATTTCGCTTAGATATTCTTGTGTTTGTTCGTCAACAAATTCCATAATTCCGTTGTTGTCCCAAATTTCTCCAGCGATAATATGTGCAGTTCCCTCTTGTGGTTCGTCTACTATTTCAAGAAGTTTTCCCTGTCCACTAACCAAAACATAAGAGTCCTCATACTCAACAGAATAATAAGCAGCAGCTTCTTCAACCTCTATTCTTATTGTTGCAGGCAAAAGTTTTGTTACGGTTACTTCGTCTATATAAGGAAACTCAAGATATATGCGGTTCTCGATAGTTTCTACATTTAAAAAAACAAGGTTATCGCCTTTTTCAATGCCAGAAAGTTCTATGATGCTCTCGCTTGTATATCGGCTTGTTTCGTTGCTTTCTATATATTCTACTTTGAAAAATATAAAAGCCGACATGGCTAGAGTTCCAAAAGCAACAATTATTATTACAATTATATAAAAAAGTGTAAGGCTGTTTTTTTTTGAATTCTTTTTCTTTGAAGCTAAAAGCTCTAGTTCTTTTTCACTTACCATTTTTTTTAAAATTTCCCTCTATTCTCTATATATTTTTGCACCTAAATTTCTCAGATTTTTTTCTATGTTTTCGTAACCTCTGTCAATAAATTCGACACCACTCACAAAACTTTTTCCATTTGCACACAGCCCAGCTACAACAAGTGATGCTCCACCACGCAGCTCTCTTGCTTCTAGACTTGTGCCTTGTAATTCTTTTACACCCTCGACTATTGCAACTTTTCCCTCAATCTTAATTTTTGCACCCATTCGCATAAGTTCGCTTGCGTGTTTGTATCTGCTGTCAAAAATATTTTCGACAAAGATGCTTGTTCCATTTGTCACGCAGGCCATTGCCATTATTGGGGCTTGGGCATCTGTTGGAAAACCTGGGTAAGGCATTGTGCGGATAAGCCCTAAGCTATTTAGCTTTTTTGGGGCTTTCATATACAAGTTTTTTTCGTCCAAAATCATGGTACAACCTGCATCTTCAAAAACCGATAGCATAGTTTTTAGACCATTCAAAGGACAATTTTTGAGAAAGATTTCTCCAGAAGTAACAGCAACGGCAGACATATAAGTTGCGGCGACAATTCTGTCACTCATAACATTATACTCGCATGAGTGCAATTTTTCTACACCCTCAATTATAATCAAGCTTTCGCCAGCACCCTTTATTTTTGCCCCGCTTGTATTCAAAAAATTTGCAAGGTCAATTATCTCTGGCTCTTTAGCAGCATTTTCAACAATAGTCGTTCCCTTTGCCATGCAAGCTGCCAAAATGATATTTTCGGTAGCTCCAACGCTTGGGAAAGACAAATTTATGTAAGTTCCTTTTATTCCCTTTGTGGCATCGCAAAAAAGCGAGCCGTGGTTTTCTTCTATTTTAACGCCGAGTTTTCTTAGTGCCAGCAAATGCAAATCAATCGGTCTTGCACCGAGTTCGCAACCGCCAGGAAAAGACAGAACCGCTTTTTTACATCGACCTAAGATAGCACCCAAAAAAACTATCGACGACCTCATCTCTCTCATCAAAGCATTGGGTATTTCAGAGGCTTTTGCATTTTCGCTGTTGACAATCAATGTATCGTTTTCCCATTTGCATTTGCAAGATAGTTTTTCTAGGATTTTTACAGCCGCATTAACATCAGAAAGTTTTGGGCAACCATGCAAAACAGTTTCGCCCTTAATCAGCACACAGGCACTAAGAAGTGGCAAGGCACTGTTTTTTGCTCCTTGAACATTTATCTCTCCACGAAGAGGCTGGCCCCCCTCTATAACTATCTGTGACATAAAAACACCCCTTAAAAATTGCATATAGAACATAGTATGCAACAGTGCGTAGAAGTGTTATTTAATAAGTGAAAAAGTAATAGTGAATAGTGAATAGGTAATGTGAAAATCCTTACGGATTTTTTGATTAAAGTTTTTTATACTATATATAATTAAGAAATCGCAAGATTTCCGCTATACCTCTTAACTCTTAACTTTTACTTATTACTTAAAATTTTAATTGCCTTTATGCTTATTTGATAGATTTTTTCTAGTGCGTCTTTTGAATAGACTTTTTTTGCATTTTCACTAAATTTGTTTATTGTTTCACGGCTCTCCAGAATTTTGTCGGCTTTTTCCATAAGAATTTTTGCGGACAAATCTTTTTCTTCTATAATATCTGCGGCCCCTGCATTCACAAGTGACATAGCGTTGTGAAACTGATGATTTTCTGTGACATTTGGTGATGGAATAAGGATGGATGCCTTGCCCATCACAGAGATTTCGGCAACTGTCATAGCTCCTGCACGGCTGATAACCAAGTCCGCAGCCGCAAGGCAGTCTGGCATATTGCTGATATATTCAAGAACGCAGAGAGATTTGTTCTCTTTGTCAATCTTAATTTCGTTTTTATAATTTTGATATTCCTTTGCCATTCCATAGCCATGGATATGTTGATATTTGTTATCTTTTGAACTTCTTTCTAAAAAAGGAGCGATAACTTTGTTAATTTCGGCAGAACCTAAACTTCCGCCAAAAGACAAAATCATTGGTTTTTCGTTTAGTCCAAGTTTTTTTCTTGCCTCGTCCTTATCTCTACCAATCATTGTCTGTCTGACTGGATTTCCAGTGACAACAATATTAGTATTTTTGTCAAAAAATTGCTTTGCGTGTTCAGTTGCAAGCATAACGGCATCAACTTTTTTTGCAAGCATTTTAACAGTGACACCAGGGTATGAATTGCTCTCGTGCACAAAGCTTGGCACACCAAGTTTTATGGCGGCTAAAATAACAGGACCACAAACATAACCACCAGTGCCAATGCAAAGGTCTGGATTGAATTGTTTTATAATCTTTTTTGCATCGCTAGAGGATTTAAAAACTTTGAAAATTGTTGAAATGTTTTTGCAAATATTTTGTGGAGAGAGTTTTCTTCTAAAACCAGAGATTTTTACAGATTTAAAATCGTAACCAGCGGCAGGAACAAGTTTTTCTTCCATTCCGCCGTGGTTTCCGATATAAAGAATTTGCGTTTCGGAGTGTTTTTCTTTGAAATAAGAGGCGATAGCAAGAGCAGGGTTTATGTGCCCAGCCGTGCCACCACCAGTGACAATTATCCTCATGTTATCCCCCTGCTATATAAATTAAGAGTTTAGGTTTTTTGCATATACGAGTTACGTGACACGGCTAAAAGAACGCCCATTTCTCCAAGTAGCATCATAATAGATGTTCCGCCATAGCTGAAAAACGGCAAGCTGATGCCGGTGTTCGGTATGGCGTTGGTGACAACGCAGATGTTCAGTGCCGCCTGAATGCCAACAGTAAAGGTCATTCCCATTCCTAATAGTGTTCCAAATTTGTCCTTTGCATTCATAGAAATGACTACACCTCTCCAAATCAGAGCCATAAAAAGCAAGATTATAATCATCGCACCAACAAAGCCGAGTTCTTCGGCTGCGATTGGAAAGATAAAGTCGTTTCTTGACTGTGGCAAATACATATATTTTTGCGTAGATTGTCCGAGTCCTACACCAAAAAGTTGCCCAGCACCAATTGCATAAATAGACTGAACTGTTTGGTATGTGTCAACACCGTCTGGTGGATTAAATGGGTCAATCCAACCCTGAATACGCAAAAGAGCATAGGCGAAAGAGTCTGAGAAAAAGACCAAATAAATCAAAACAGGAATTGCAAGAGAGCCCAAAATTACGAAGTATCTTGTTTTAACACCGCCAACAAACATAACTATAACAGCAAGTGCCAAGATGATAAGAGTACCAGAAACGTGTTTTTGAGCGACAACCAAACCAGCAATCAAACCTGTCATAACAAAGCATTTGAATGTGCCACCGGCAAAATAAGCGATTTTATCGCCTGACTTAACTATGATGGTGGCGAGCATGATAACAAGCGAGAACTTTGCAACCTCCGAGGGCTGAAAACTCAGCTCACCGATACTAATCCACCTAACAGCGTCACCTTCTGAAGCCGAAAAAGATGGCAAAACCAAAACGATTAGCAAAAGAAAAACTGTTATTAAAAATATCAAATTATTAAATCTATAGAACAAGTGATAGTCAAGCGTTGAAATTAAAAGCATAGCGATAACGCCCGCAACGGCAAAAATTATCTGCCTGTTAATGTAGTAATAACTATCGTCTAAGTAATAATAAGCCTGTGCAAAACTTGCAGAAAACAAAACAACCAGACCAATACCAACAAGGGCTAAAACGATGATAAGCAGTGGCATATCCATTCCGACACCTAGGTCGAACAACCTAAATCTCATATTTTCGATAAAGTGAGCTTCTTCGTTTTTTTTCGCAGGTTTTCTTTGAGGAATTTTTTCTGTTTCAGAAAAACCAAGCAAGGATTTTATGGAGTTTTGTGTTTTTTTAGAGAAGAGTGCCATATATAAAACCTTGTTGTATCTTTTTTATAAAAAGGACACAACATTACCTTTCTTTATGCATAGACAACTGATAACACAGCGATTAATCCGCCGAGTATAGTTACAGTGCCGAAAACAGCACAAATTTTCATCTCACTCCAACCGCAAAGTTCGAAATGATGATGAATTGGCGACATTTTAAAAAGTCTTTTTCCTTTTGTTAATTTAAAGTAGCTAACTTGTAAAACAACCGACAAAATTTCTATTATATATATTATGCCCATTGGAAGTAAAATTATTGGTCGATTAATTGCAAAAGCCAAGGCACAAACAGTACCGCCTAAAAAGAGTGAACCAGTGTCGCCCATAAAAACTTTTGCGGGGTTAAAATTCCAAACCAAAAAGCCAAGGCAAGCACCAGCGAGTGCAGCGGCAAAAACAGCCATGCCAATATAATTTAAGAAACAAGTGCAAGCGATAAAAGCGATGGCAACGATAAGCGTAACAGTAGAGCAAAGTCCATCTACACCGTCTGCAAAGTTAACAGCGTTTACCATTCCAACA
This sequence comes from Clostridia bacterium, assembly GCA_044426425.1. Taxonomy (GTDB): domain Bacteria; phylum Bacillota; class Clostridia; order Oscillospirales; family Acutalibacteraceae; genus SIG603. Next base: position 6,460 of record JAWXUN010000008.1, read on the forward strand.
ATAACTAGAGCGGCTAAAATGTAGTAGAAAAAGCCTAAGTCAACAGTGCCTAAAAAAGGAATAACCGTTTCACTTGTTCCACCTGCTAGGTACAAAGAAAACAGATAAGCACCTGCAATCAAAAATTGCAAAACAAGCTTTTGTTTTTCTGTTAGTCCAAGGTTTCTTTTCTTTTTAATGCCGATATAATCATCAGCAAAACCAATAAGACCAAAGGCGATAGCCATTAAAATTCCAGCAAAAAATTTTGTAAGACTAAGAGATGTTTCAAGAGAAAAAATACTTTCGTTAGCTATAATATATAAGGCTATCAAAGAAACAGTCATTCCAATTATAAACATAATTCCGCCCATAGTTGGAGTACCTTGTTTTTTCTTGTGCCATTTTGGTCCTTCTTCTCTGATTGTTTGCCCAAAATTCAACCTTTTCAAAAAAGGAACACACCAAACACCAAGGATTGCTGTTACTGAAAAGGCAATCGCAACAGCGAGTGCTATATGGAAATTTTGCATTGTTCTATATTCTCCTTCAAATTTGCGTTTTTTTGTTTTATAAATACAAGTAGGGAACGACGCCATACGTGGGAACTTAGTGAAAAGGTAATAGTGAAGAGTGAAAAAGTAATGTGAAAATCCTCACGGATTTTTTGAATGTAGGGTTGGGGCTTGCTCCAACCGTGGTTTTAACAATATTTTATTTAGAGAAACATAGTTGTTATACAATTTTTATTAAGAAATCGCAAGATTTCCGCTATACCTCTTAACTTTTCACTTTTACTTATTACTTAAGTTACCGACTATGGCACCGTTCCCTACAATATTTAATCTACATTAATCGTTCTATTCTAGTCCGCTATAATCAACCACGGCGACTTCTATAACACTTTCCTTTTTCACCAAAGTTCCCGCTTTTACACTTTGGTTTTGTGCAAGTTCTTCGCCCGTGTTAACGCTACCCGATATAATAATTTGTAGGTCATAAATAGCTGCTAAGTACCTACAATCGCTTACCGAGTAGCCCTCAAAGTCTGGAACTGTTACCATATCGTATTCAGAATATGTGGTCGATTTTGAAACGATTACCTTTCCGTCTTCAAGTGGCAAACTTGTGCTTGCTGATGGTATTTGCATTTCTATGATATCTGTATCGGATAGACTTTCTCCATAAGTACCATAAGAAATTCCGATTTCTTCAAATCTCTCTTTTGCTTCTGCAAAAGTTAAACCAACAACATTTGGAGCATAAACAATGTTGTCAACATAATCATCGTCAGAAATTTTGCTTTCTACACCAAGGTATGGCAAAATCTCTCCCATAATTGCAGAGAATGTTGGACCTGCCATGCTACCACCAGATGGATCTTGGTCTAAGGCTGGTTCGTCGTAATAAACAAGCAGTGCATATTGTGGGTCATCTGCTGGAGCAAATCCACAGTAAGAAACAACGTATTCCATAGCCTGTGATGTATCTTCGTTATAAAGAGCGATTTTCTCTGATGTTCCTGTTTTACCAGCAACTTGATATCCAACCACATTTCCTGTTTTGCCTGTTCCTGTTGTGGCATTTTCTAGCATATAATCCGTAACAGTTGCCGCAACTTCTTCAGAAATTACTTGTCGAACATAAGAGGTGTCCGCACTTTGCACAATGTTTCCGTCTTGGTCTAAAATTGTATCAACAACGTGTGGTTGAACAAGATATCCGCCATTTGCAATTGCAGCAGCGGCTGTTATCATTTGTATAGGGGTTATACTAAAGTTTTGACCAAAAGACTCTGTTGCAAGTTCAACAGGGTTTAGTTCGTCGGCATCGTAGTATATACTGCTTGCTTCACCAGGCAAGTCTATACCTGTTTTATTTGCAAAGCCAAAAGCTTCGAAATAGCTAAAGAATGTGTCCGCACCCATAGCGGCCGCAGTTTGCATCATAAATGGGTTACAAGAATTGCAAAGAGCAGACCTTGCGTTTTGCACTCCGTGTCCGCTAGAACTCCAACAACCGATAGGGTTTTCGTCAACATAAGGGATATAAGAGCCTGTGCACTCAAAAGTTGTGTCTTCTGTTATAGCACCGCTGTCCAGTGCAGAGGCGATTGTAACCATTTTGAAAACAGAACCAGGGTAATATGTATCACTAACAGATTTGTTTCTCCACTGGTTATAGAGTGCTTCGTTATAAGCGGCACTTTGTTCTTCTTCTGGCAAAAGGTCTATTTCTTGAACAACACTTTCGTCATAGACTGTGAATGGATCATTAAGGTCGTATGTTCCGCCCTCTGCAAGAGCTATAATTGCACCAGTGTCAACATCCATAACAACGGCTGTTGCACCGTTTTTAACACCATATTCTTCAATTCCTTCTTGAAGATATTTTTCAACGATACTTTGAACAGTTTCGTCAATTGTTAAAATTAGGTCGTAACCATCTTCTGCACTTACATATTGCTCGTATTGATACGGCATATCTTCGCCAACACCATTTTTGGAGCTAACCATTCTGCCAGTTGTTCCTGTCAGTTCGTTATCGTATTGATATTCAATTCCAGCAAGACCAGTGTTGTCTGTTCCTGTGAAACCGATGACGTTAGATGCAGTAGTTCCATAAGGATAATAACGCTTGTAGTCGCTGATGAGCCTAATGCCACCACTTATGCCGTAATCGTCCATCATGGTCAGAATTTCTTCTTTTACACTGTCCTCAACCTTTCTTGCAACATACTCAAAATAAGAGTTTTTGTTAACTGTTTCCAAAAGGTCCTCTCGGCTTAGGTTTAATATTTTTGAGAGTTGGTCGGCAACTGTGAATTTGTCGTCTTCAGAAATCAGTGCTGGCTCAAGTGTGACAGTCCAAACACTGGCACTTTGAGCTAAAACCTTTCCAGTTGCATCGTATATCGTGCCACGACTAGAAGTTAAAACTGTCGTTTTAAGACTCTGTGATGTTACAATAGAAAGCATTTCTTCGCCTCTTATTAACTGCCAATTAACAAGAAATCCCACGGCATAAGCCATAAGACAAGTTAGGGCGACAAAGACTATAAAACATCGTCTTCTCAGATTTTGTTTATTCATAAAATATGTCCCTTCATAAAATTGTAAAAGGCGAACATTGTTCGCCCAAAAATTCGCAAACAGAATGTGTTGTTTTTAACATTTTATTCTACCATTAAATATTTTTATTCGGATATCTTGTTTTTTATGATAATAAATATCTATTTAACAATTATAAGCCCAAAAATTCTAATATGTTTCCCCAAAAACTGTCTGTTTCTTCTTCATATACAACCCCTTTGTCTTCGCTAGAGATATTTATGTATGTAATTTGATAATCGTTTACTTTTTCCATAGATAAAGATGTTTTAACATATTCTTCTATTTCTGTTGCGTCCATAACGCCCGCAGCCTGCATTTGAAGTTGAACTTCTGTTCCTTGCAACTCGGCAAGCTGTGCCTCTACTTCTGTAATTTCATAAGTAAGTTCTGTTAGAACAACTTGTCCTTGAATTACAAATGCGAGCAATGTGAAAACAATAGCACTAGAAAAAATCATTCCCGCAACTTTGCCAAATTTTAGACTTTTTCGTTTTGATTTTCTAAGGGCTTTTTCGTCTAGTTTAATTAATTGCTCTGCTTTTCTATCTCTTTTTTTTCGTAGTTTTTCAGTTACTTTTGGATTTGCTTGCCTAACTGCATTATCGTCAATTCTTCTTTGCATTTGAGCCATAACAATCACCTTTTTTCTTTACAATTTTTCTATAACCCTTAGTCGAGAACTTCTTGCCCTTGGGTTTTGTTCTAATTCTTTTTCGCTTGGTACAAGTCCTTTTTTATAGATAAGCTTTCCCTTTGCTTTGTTTCCGCAAATACAAATAGGAAAATCTTTTGGACAGGTGCAACTTTCGCACCATTTTCTCATTTGTTCTTTAACAATTCTGTCCTCAAGAGAATGGAAAGTGATAACAGAGAGTCTGCCACCAGTTTTTAACAGGTCAAAAGCACCTTGCAAGCCCTCTTTGAGCCTGTCTAGTTCGCCGTTAACCTCTATTCTTAGAGCCTGAAAAGTTTTTCTTGCCGGATGTCCTTCTTTTCTTCTAACAGAAAAAGGCACAGAGTTTCTAACGATATCCGCAAGTTCAGCGGTTGTTTCAATCTCTTTTTCTTCTCTTTTTTTAACAATTGATTTTGCAATGCTAACAGCATATTTTTCCTCGCCATATTGGCTAAAAATTTTTGCAAGTTCTTGCCAAGAAAGGCTGTTGACCAAGTCTTTTGCACTTGTGCCTTCTTTGCTCATTCTCATGTCAAGCGGAGCGTCTGTGTGAAAAGAAAAACCTCTCTCTCCGCAGTCTAATTGAAAAGAAGAAACACCGATATCAAGCAAAACTCCGTCTACTTCAAAAATTTCGTTTTCGTTTGCAACAGTTTTTATATTAGAAAAATTATTTCTAACAATTTTAACAAAGTCAAATCCTTTGAGTCTTTCAGTGCAAACAGCAATTGCGTCTGGGTCTTGGTCTATACAAAGCAGTGAGCCATTTGAAATTCTTTTTGCAATAGCAAAAGAATGCCCAGCACCACCAGCTGTGCCGTCGATATACAAGCCGTCTGGTTTGATATTTAAACTTTCTATTGTTTCATCGAACAACACTGGAATATGTGAAAAATCCATTATATAAAACTTCCTCCAAAATTTTTTATGCTATCTAAACTATTATATAACAAAAATGTAATATTTGCAAGCGAAAAATGCAATTAAACAGTATAATGACAAATTTAATTTTGTTTTTATATCTTCTTCACTACAAAAATAGGGCTATTCAAATTATACTCTATTCAAAAAAACACTTCAAGATAAAATTTGTTAAAAAACTATAAACTTCGTTTTTGTGTACAAAACTTTTATTACAATTTTGTGTAAAAAACCAAAATTATTAAATTGTGAATAAAATTCAATAAAAATTTACCAAAAAAACATAATATTAAATGGATTTTCTATTGACTTGGCTTTAATTGTAGTATACAATAAAGAAAATATATACTTTTATGAACTGGAGATTTTTAATTATGAAAATGAGTAGTGCTACAAAAAGAGCTATTGACAGAAACTATTTCACAACAAATGCTGACTGGTTCTGTGACTTTGTTGAAACAGAAGTTACAGGTATCGGCTTTGAAGAGGGTGTTCACAGACGTGACCCAAGCAGTATTATTGAAGTAGATGGCGTATATTATGTTTATTATACAAAATCAGAGGGTAGACACGTTGGCTTCCAAACTGGCGACCCTTATGCAAAAGTTTTCCCATGGGATTATTGCGACCTTTGGTACGCAACATCAACAGATGGCAAAAACTGGGACGAAAAAGGTATGATTATAGGCAGAGGCGAGGCTGGTTCTTATGACGACAGAAGTGTTTTCACACCAGAGGTTTTAGCTTATGAGGGCAAATATTATTTAGTATACCAAGTTGTTCAACATCCTTATGTTAACAGAGTTTTTGAGCATATCGCTATTGCTCATTCTGATAGCCCTTGTGGACCTTTCGTAAAATCTGATGCTCCAATCGTTATGGCAAGCATGGACGGCGAATGGGAAGGCGAAGAGGACAACCGTTTTAGAGTTACTAAAAAAGGTAGTTTTGACAGCCACAAAGTTCACGACCCAATTCTTTATCCACTAAACGGAAAATTCTATCTATATTACAAAGGCGAGCCAATGGGCGAGCAAATGTTTATGGGTGGACGTGAAACAAAATGGGGCGTTGCAATCGCTGATAACATCTTAGGACCATATACAAAAAGTGAATATAACCCTGTTACAAACAGTGGTCACGAAACTTGTTTGTGGAAATACAACGGCGGTATCGCTGCTTTCTTAAGAACAGACGGCGTTGAGAAAAACACAATGCAATTCGCACAAGATGGAATTAACTTTGAGATTATGTCAGTTATCAAAGGTGGACCAGAAGCTTGTGGACTATTCAGACAAGAAGAGAGTTTTGACAAACCACTAAAAGCTATGGAGTGGGGACTATGCCACGACTGGAAAAATGGTTGGGGATATATCACAGCTTTCCACATCAATGAAGAGCAAAAGAAAAAATTTGAAAATAAAGAAAAATACGAATAATAAAGAGGGTTAATTATGAGAGGTTTAGACTTTAATACTGGTTGGAAATTTGCTTTGAGCGAACCTTCAACAGAAAAAAACAAAGCAAGTGCAGGCGAAATCACTAATGGTCACCTACTAAACATGGACGACAGCAGTTGGAGAAATGTTAGAATTCCTCATGACTGGAGCCGTGAATACGCACCAAGCACAGAGTTTGAAGGTTGTACAGGATTTTTACCAGGTGGTATGGGTTGGTACAGAAAAAAATTCGTAACAACAGCTGATATGCTTGGCAAAAAAGTTTTTGTTAACTTTGATGGTATCTATAATAGAGCAACAATCTATTGTAATGGAGAATACATAACTTTCCATCCATTCGGTTATTCACCATGCTTGATAGAAGTTTCTGACTTCCTTAATGCAGAGGGCGAAGAGAATGTAATTTCTGTAAAAGTTGACCACACAAGATTTGCAGACAGCAGATGGTACACAGGTTCTGGTATATATAGAAAAGTTTCTCTTCATGTTTTACCAGAAGTAAATATCCCAGTTTGGGGTGCATTCTTCACAACACCAGAAGTAAGTGCTGAAAAAGCAAAAATTGCTGGTACTGTAAAAGTTAAAAACACAACTAGTGTTAGAAAACACATCAAAGTTGAATTTGAAGTTAAAAACCCAGCAGGCGAAGTTGTTGCTACAAATTATAGAGTAGAACTAATTTATGCTAACACAGAGCTTGATGTAAATACAGAAATATATGTAGAAAACCCAGAGCTTTGGGAACTTCATGACGGTAAAATGTACAGTGTTTCAACAAAATTATATGTTGACGATGTAGAAGTACAAGAAGAAGTTACTGCTATTGGTATCAGATATTTCCACTTTGACACAAACAAAGGGTTCTTCTTTAATGGTAAAAACACACTTATCAAAGGTGTTTGTCTTCACCACGATGCTGGACTTGTTGGTGCAGCTGTTCCTAAAGACGTATGGAGAAGAAGAATTCAAGGTCTTATTGACTGTGGAACAAATGCAATCCGTACATCTCATAACCCATTCGCAGAAGATTTCTTCGACGTTTGTGACGAGATGGGTATGCTAGTTCAAGAAGAATTTTATGATGAGTGGGATAACGCAAAAGACAAACGCTTCAACGGAACAGAGTTCCCACAAAATGTTAACTATTACACAAGAGGCCATGCTGAGTATTTCCAAAAATTTGCTGAGTTCGACCTTAAAAATGTTGTGCTTCGTGACAGAAACCATCCATCTATTTTCCAATGGAGTATTGGTAACGAAATCGAATGGACATACAAAAAATATAACGACGCAACTGGTTACTTTAGTGCTGATGCATCAGGTGGTTACTTCTTCAACAGACCTCCATATTCACCAGAAGAAATCAGAAGACGTGCTAGACTTATACCAAAAGACGAGTATGAAGTTGGCGAAACAGCTCACAAACTTGCTAAATGGACAAAAGAAATGGATACAACAAGACCAGTTATTGCTAACTGTATCCTACCAAGTGCTAGTTACGAGTCAGGCTACACAGACGCTCTTGATATGGTTGGTTATAGCTACCGCCGTATTATGTACGATTATGGCCATGAGTTTTATAGTGACAAACCTGTTATGGGTACTGAGAATGTTGGTCAATGGCATGAGTGGAAAGCTGTTCTTGAAAGAGAATTTGTTTCAGGTATCTTTATCTGGACTGGTGTTGACTACATGGGTGAAGCTGGCAGAAGAAAAGGTTTCCCACAAAAAGGTACAGAATCTGGTATGCTAGACTTTGCATCATTCCCAAAAGGTTCTTATTATATGTATAAATCACTTTGGAAAGAAGATGTAGCAAGCATCCATGTTATGACTCAAACACTAGAAAAATCACTTTATATGTATGACGAGAACAAAACTCTTGTTACAAAACCTACACATAAATGGGACAGAATACTTTGGGTTTGGCAAGAAGTTAACCCATTCTGGGATTATGCTGACGGCGAAGACGTTGTTGCAGAAATCTACACAAACTGTGACGAAGTTACACTTTATGTAAATGGAAAAGCTATCTCAACACAATATCTAAAAGATAACGAAGACCATATAATCAAATGGGCTTTACCATACGAGGCTGGCGAAATCAAAGCAGTTGGTAAAATGGGCGAGCAAGAAGTTGAATATATGATTAAAACTGCTAGTGAGTTTGCACAAATCAAACTAGCTAGTGATAAAGACGAATTGGCTGTTGATATCGACAGTGCTGCTCACCTTATCGCACAAATTTGCGACAAAGACGGCAACCCAATTCAAACAGAAGAAAAACATATCACATTCGAGATGACAGGTCCTTATGTTAATCTTGGTGTTGACAATGGTTGGAAATGCAATGTTCAAATGTTTGATGCAAGTGAGTTAGACACAAGACTTGGCCGTGCTATGATTATTCTTCAAGCAGAGGGCAAAGGCGAAATAACTGTTGTTGCAAAAGCTGACGGCATTGAGTCAAACAAAGTTGTAATCAAAGCTTAAATTTAATAGAAAAACACCTTTTTTAAAAGCCGAAAGTCACGGCATATTGCCGTGGCAGAGGTGTTTTTGATAGTGGTTAATTTTGCCGCAAAGCAAAATTCCGCTAAATTTATATAAAATGACTAATTATTTAATTTTTTTGATTAATTTGACTAGTTTAAATAAAATTTTACACAAATTTTAATTTTTTTTAAAAAACTATTGCAAAACGAAAATTTTTAGTATACAATAGGGTTATAAAATGTATGTTAATTAAACACATAAAAATTTATAAGCAATTAAACAACTATTTTTTTAAAAGAAGTGAGCGACTAAAATGAACAAAATTACTAACATTGAAATTGGCTACTTCCGAGTACCACTCGAGGGCAATCTTGTTGATGCACTCCATGGTAAACACGATGATTTTGAATTAATCACTGCAACTGTTTATCTCGAAGATGGTTCTGTCGGAACAGGCTATACTTACACAGGTGGTTGGGGCGGACGTTCAATTGAAACTATGCTTAAAATTGACTTAGTTCCACAACTTATGGGTAAAGAGTTTACTACACCAGAAGAAATGAACCAATATATGTGCAACTGTATCCACTACGTTGCTAGAGGCGGTATTGCATCTTTCGCAATCTCTGCTTTGGACATAGCTTTTTGGGATGCTAAACTTAAAAAAGAAAATATCGCTATTGCTGACTATTTCGGCACAAGAAACGAAAAAGTTCGTACATACTATGGCGGTATAGACTTGATGTTTACAGAAGAAGAACTTCTTGCAAACATTCAAAAACAACTAGACAAAGGCCACACAGCTGTTAAAATCAAACTCGGTAAAGAGGATGAGGACGAGGATATCGCTCGTGTTAGAGCTGTTAGAAATTACATCGGTAAAGATGCAATGTTTATGGTTGATGCTAACATGGTTTGGACAGTTCCTCAAGCTATCAGAATGGCAAAAAGACTAGAAGAATTTGACATAACATGGTTAGAAGAGCCAACAAACCCAGACGATTACGAGGGTTATGCAAAAATTGGCCAAGCAACAACTATTCCAATTGCAATGGGCGAAAACCTACACACAAAATACGAGCAAAAATTGGGTCTTGATTTAGCTAGAGTTAAATATTCAATTCCTGACTGTTCAAATGTTTGTGGTATCACAGGTTTCTTTGCTACTGCTAAAATGTGCGAAGAAAGATCTTTGCCTGTTAGCTCACATGGTATGCAAGAACTTCATGTTAATGTTCTTGGTGCTTTGACAAACGCTGGTTTCCTTGAGTATCACAGTTTCCCAATTTGTGATTACACAGTTGAGCCACTTGTTATTGTTGACGGCTACATTCAGCCAAGTCACAAAGCTGGTGTTGGCGTTGAATTTGATATGGTCAAACTTGCTCCATATCAAAAATAATTTTCAGTCTGTACTGTAATTGTTTAAACATAGCTTTTAGGGGCTATGTTTAGGGATTACTTTCATAAAAATAATTTTTTTAACACCCGTTATTTAATCGGGAAAAGGAGAACATTATGGTTAATTTTTCACTAGAAGGTAAAATTGCTCTAGTAACAGGCGGTACTTATGGTATCGGTTACGCAATCGCTAAAGGTCTTGCAGAAGCAGGCGCAACAATCGTTTTCAACGACATCAATGCTGATCTAGTAGCAAGAGGTGCTGCTAACTACGAAGCTGACGGCATCAAAGCTTATGGCTATGTTTGCGACGTTACAGACGAAGTTGCTGTTACAGCTTTCATCGCTCAAGTTAAAGAAGAAGTTGGCGTTATTGACATTCTTGTTAACAATGCTGGTATCATCAAAAGAATTCCAATGCTCGAAATGACAGCTGCAGAATTTAGACAAGTTGTTGATATCGACTTAAACGCTCCTTTCATCATGGCTAAAGCAGTTCTTCCTGCAATGCTCGAAAAAGGTCACGGAAAAATCATTAACATTTGTTCAATGATGAGTGAGCTTGGTAGAGAAACAGTTGCTGGTTATGCAGCAGCTAAAGGCGGACTAAAAATGCTTACAAAAAATATTTGTAGCGAATTTGGTGCACAAAACATCCAATGTAACGGCATCGGACCTGGTTATGTTGCTACTCCACAAACAGCTCCACTTCGTGAGCCACAAGCAGACGGCACACCACATCCATTCGATTCATTTATCCTAGCAAAAACTCCTGCAGGCAGATGGGCAGATCCAGAGGATCTAGCTGGTCCAGCAGTATTCCTAGCTTCAGACGCTTCAAACTTTGTTAACGGTCACGTTCTATATGTTGATGGCGGTATCCTAGCTTACATCGGTAAACAACCTTGATTTTAAGCGAAAGCTTATAAACAAAAATTTGTTGGGGGAGGGTTATTTTCCCTCTCCCAATTTTTTTAAAAAATTAAAAAGAATATATGTTTTTTTAGAAAGAAGAATTATTATGAAATCAGCAAAACTTACTAGTATTAAAACTATTGAAATAGTAGAAGAAGCAATCCCACAAATCAAATCAGGCAAAGACGTTCTTGTAGAAGTAAAAGCTGTTGGTATCTGTGGAACAGACCTACACATCTTCGCAGAAGGCAGAGCAGACGTTACTTTCCCAAGAGTTATGGGACACGAACTATCAGGTCTTGTTAAAGAAGTTGGTGCAGATGTAACTGGCGTTAAAGTTGGCGATAGAGTTGTTCTAGACCCAGTTTTTGCTTGTGGAAACTGCAAAATCTGTGCTGCTGGCCACCAAAACGTATGTGCAGACGTTAAATGTTACGGCGTTCAAATGGACGGCGGATTTCAAGACTACATTGTTGTTGAAGAACAACATCTTTATACATTCGACCCAAAAATCACATTTGAGCAAGCTGCATTAGCAGAGCCTTTCTCAATCGGTGCTAACATCATGTCAAGAACAGCTACAACAGCTGACGACACAGTTGTAATCATCGGTAGTGGTACAATCGGTCTTTGTATCGCAGCTGTTGCAAAAGGCATCGGTGCTAAAGTTTTAGTTGCTGACGTTGTTGATGCAAAACTTGCAAAAGCAAAAGCTGTTGGTGCAGACGTTATCGTTAACAGCAAAGAAGCAAACCTAGCAGAAGCTGTTGAGGCTTTCTCACCAGGTGGTGCTACTGTTGTTGTTGATGCTGTTGGTGTTTCTTTCTTAACACAACAATCAATCGACCTAGCTTGCCCAACTGCAAGAGTTGCTTTCATCGGTTTTGATGCAAAACCAGTTGAAATTGTACCAATGGTAGTAACTAAAAAAGAATTGACAATTGTTGGTTCAAGAATGAACTGCAACCAATTCCCAAAAGTTATGAAATGGTTAGACGAAGGTCAAATCAATGCTGATTTAATGATTTCAAGAACTTATTCAGTTAATGATATCCAAAAAGCATTTGAAGAAACAATTGCAAACGGTCAAGAAATCGTTAAAACAGTTATCACATTCTAATTTTTTGATTAGTTAATAAGAGAACCGTCCATTAATTTGGGCGGTTTTTTTTGATAAAATGATAAATAGAACTAAGTATAAAAACGAATATCAAAAAAGAGAAAAATTTGTCTGTATAGCATAATATATAGGCGTTTTTTTGTATAAATTTGACAATTACAATTCTGTAATATTTTGAATGTTGTATAATTTCGTGTTATCACCCTTAAAAATTCACAAAAAATTCACGTTCAGCATATAAACTATGTAGAGTCATATAAAATAAATTTATAATTCATTAATATTTTATATTTTTCCTATATAAATAGGATATTTTAAAACAGGGAGGCATACACAATGATAGAGGTAAAAAACCTTACTAAAAGTTATGGTAGTAACCTTGCTCTTAACGATGTTAGTTTCACAATTGAAGAGGGTTCTGTTGTTGGTTTTCTAGGCCCAAATGGTGCTGGTAAATCTACAGCGATGAACATTATAACAGGATATCTTTCAAGCACAAATGGTTCTGTTACTGTTATGGGAAAAAACATTCTAGAAGATCCAAACGGTGCAAAAGCGATGATCGGATATTTGCCAGAGTTTCCACCACTTTATATGGATATGACAGTAAAAGAGTATCTTAACTTTATATTTGAGCTAAAAAAAGTTAAAATCGAAAAAGAAAACCATATAAGAGAAATTTGCGAGATTACAAAAATCAGCAATGTTTATGCAAGAAGAATTGGCAACCTTTCAAAAGGTTATAGACAAAGGGTTGGTATAGCACAGGCTCTTATCGGCAACCCACCAGTTTTGATTTTGGACGAGCCAACAGTTGGTCTTGACCCAAAACAAATTATTGAAATCAGAAATCTTATCAAAAAACTTGGTCAAAGTCACACAGTTATCCTCAGTTCGCATATTTTGCCAGAGGTTCAAGCTGTTTGCGAAAGAATTTTGGTTATCAACAAAGGTAACTTAGTTGCGGACGGTTCTGCCGATAAATTGGCACACGACCTTTCTTCTGAACACAAAATTATCGCAAGAATTGAGGGAGTTGAGAGAACTATTCTTCATGCTCTTCGTGGTTTACCTTATGTTGTAGATGTTATTTCTTTTGGTGAAAAAGAACCAGGCGTTTTTGAGTTCGAGATAGACGCTCAAGAAGAAAGAGATATCAGACGTAACCTTTTTGCATTGTTAGCAAGAAACGGTTGGCCTCTACTTGCACTTAAAAACACAGATATGACACTTGAAGATGTGTTCTTAACACTTACAAGTTCAGATTATATTCCATCTACTATTATTGATAATAAAGACGAAGAAACCGAGGAGGAAACAAACGATGAAAGCGATACTTAAAAGAGAACTTAAATCATATTTCTCATCACCAATAGGCTATGTGTGCATTTCTGTTCTTGTTGCACTATATGGAATGAATTATACAAGCTTAATGCTAACTGGTTCATCATCTTATGTTTCACAAGTTTTTAGTTCAATGTTCATGTTTTCTATGATGATTATTCCAATTATCACAATGAAATCAATGTCAGAGGACAGAAAAAACAAAACAGACCAAGCTCTTTTAACTGCACCAATCGGTGTTACATCAATAGTTGTCGGAAAATTTCTTGCAGCTTTTGGAGTATATTTTGTAGCTTGCACAGTTAGCCTTTTGCCAGCTGTTGCAATGAACTCTTTCTCAAACCCACCTTGGGGAATTATCTTTGGTAACTATATCGCAACACTTCTATATGGTGGTGCTATGGTTGCTATCGGAATTTTCATTTCAAGCTTAACAGAAAGCCAAGTTATCTCAGCTATTGGTTCTTTTGTTATCGCAATGCTTTTGTTATTCATGGATAGCATAGCATCTTCAATTGGTGGTATTGTTGGAACAGTTATCACTTGGATGAGCTTTACAACAAGATACAACATTTTCGCAACAGGTTTATTCAGCGTTTCTAGCACAGTGTTTTTCCTAAGTGTTATAGCAGCCTTTATATTCCTAACAGCTAGAAAACTAGAGAGTCGCCGTTGGAGTTAATCTAACTCCACTTTTAAATTACGAAAGGAATGGTCAAAAAAATGAAGAATTTTTTTACTTCAAATAAATTTAAACACGGCACAATGGCAACAATTTTCACAGCTCTTTTCATTGCCGTACTTATTGTTTTAAACATTGTTGTTTCAATGATAGGTGAAAGATATCCATCAATTGATATAGACCTCACAACAAACCAAGTTAACACACTTTCTGAAACAGCAGAAGAAACAGCAAAAGATGTTACTCTTGCAACAGAGATTATTTTAATCGGTACAGAGGAACAATACAAAAACAACGAGCTTTATTCATCTTATGGTCTTGAGTATAGCCAAGTTGCAAACATTGCAGAAAAAATGAGAGAGGCAAACCCAGACCTTATCTCTGTTCAATATGTTGACCCAGACTTAAACCCAACACTTATTTCTCAATATGCAAGTGATGGACTTTCAACTGGTTATGTTCTTATCAGAACAGCTTCTAGATACAAAGTTTTGTCGGTTAACGATTTCTTTACACAATCACAAGACGAAACAACTTATGAAGTTACAACTTATACAACAGTTGACGGTGCATTCTCAAATGCTGTTTACATCGTAAACCTTGACTATGTTCCAGTAGTTACAGTTGTAACAGGTCACGACGAGTGGTTAAGCACAGATTATAGAGCTACACTAGACAGCTTGCTTGTAGATAATGGTTTTGTTGTTCAAGAAGTTAATCTTTTAACAGACGAAATACCAGAAGATACAACAGTTTTGTATTTGCCAACACCAGACACAGATTATAGCACAGAAGAAATTGCAAAAATGGAAGCTTTCCTAGATGTAAGAGATGAATATAGAACACTTATGGTTTCTTGCAACCCAGGTCAAGCAGATTTCCCTAACTTAGACGCTCTTCTAGCTGACTGGGGTCTTGAAATTGGCGAAGGAACAGTTACTGAGAGCGACAGCACACAACATATGTCTTCAAGCCCAACAGTTATGTTTGCAAATTATACAAATATTTTGTATGAAGAAGAATATGGATATATCCTCGCAGCAGACGCATCACCAATCAACTTCTTGTTTGATGCTAACAACGATATCGCAACAGAGTCTGTTGTTCAAACATCTTCAACTGCGTATGTAACTTACGACGATTCAGTTATCGAAGACCCACAAACAGGCACATACACAACAACTGCTATCGCTTATAGATTTAACAATGTTGGTGGCGAGAACACAAGAACACAAGTTCTATTGTTCGGCGACACATATCCACTAACATCAGATATTCTTGGAAACTCTGCTTTCTCAAACAAAGATTTGGTTACTGACTTGTTACAATATATGACAAATACAAATGATAGCAATGTTGGTATATACATCGAATCAGTTGAAACAAATATTGCAGACGTCACCGCTTCTGCGGCAACAATTCAACTTGTCGGATTTACAATCTTCACAGTAATAGTTCCTCTTACAATCTTGGCAATTGGCTTTATTATATTCTTAAGAAGAAGACATTTGTAATACATCGGAAGGAAATAAAATGAAAAACGCTACAAAATATATTATTATTACACTAGTTGCTCTTTTAGTTCTAGGTGGTGGTATTGCAGCTCTTGTTATAACAACTCCAGAAGTTGTTATCGAAGAGGCAGAGTCAACAGTTGATGTTGTCGAGGCAGATGTTATTATCGATAAAGAAATCACAGATTTAGAAACAACTTATATTGTCAATCCTTTGAACGAAATGACAGTTGAAAGAGTTCCAGCAGACGAAACTCAAATAAGCGATACTTACGTTTTGGTAGGATACGAACAATATTCTCTTATGACTGAGGCAGGAACTGGCATAGAGGCTTTGTTACCACTTACTGCAACAAAGACAATTGGTGAAGTTCAAAACTTGTCCGAATATGGACTTGACAACGAAGGCGAAACTGTTTATTTAACACTAGAGTTCACAGACGGAAGCGCAATAGAAATTGCTATTGGTAGCCTTGGTGCAGAAACAACAGGCAGATATATTTTGTGCGACGGCATTGTTTATATCGCAACTGTTGACGACTTTTTTCAATCAAACAAAGAGAGATATGTACAAGGTTATTCATATAGTGAATACCAAATGGATTCAACTGGTGAAACTGTCGAAAGCACACTTCAATATATAGAGTTCTCAGGAACTAACTATCCTTTGAGTGTAAGAATAGAAGACTCTGCACTTAGTGATGCAATGGTTGACTATGCAATGCAAGATTTTATTATGACAGAACCATTTGGAAGAGAAGTTGATGCAAATATAGATAAACTCGCAGAAGTTGTTACAGCACTACAAGAGAACACAATCGGCGGTATAGCAGTTCTAAATGCAACAGAAGAGGATTTAGAGGCTTATGGTCTTTTAGAACCTATGACTATCATTGAGTTCAGCATCAACGACACTGTTCGCACATTTGCTGCAAGTAGTATGGTTACAAGTGACGGCTTTAGATATATGTATATCGACGGCGACACAACAACAATCTATTCAATGTTAATAGACTATTCAGACATTTGGGCAACTACTACTATTACAGATTTAAGAAGTAACTATATGTTCATCACAGGTATCAACGATGTAGAAACACTAACAGTTGATTATAGTGGCAACGAAGAATTAGTAGTTGAATTTGAAAGAGAAGTTGACGAAGAAAACTCAACAGACACATACACAAAATACACATACACAACAACAGCAAACGGCAAAAATGTAACGTATCAAGATGTAACAACAACTTTCTATACATCACTACTAAGCATAGCTTGCCAAAACGTTGTTGAAAAAGAATGTGAAGAAGAAGCATCGCTCACAATCACTTATGAATACTACGATGGTGGTTCAGACACAATCGCATATCATCTATCAGAAGATGGCGACTACATGGCATACCTAGACGGAGAATTCATCGGTACAGCGAGAAGCTCAAGCATAGAAACAGACTACCCAGCAGCATTCAGAATTTACGAAGCAGAATTTGAAGAATAATTCTCTGTAAAAAAATGACAGACTATCAGTTTTTTTGATAGTCTGTTTTTTGTTATCTAAATATGTATTTTTCAGTGTCTGACGGCAAAAAATGGGAGCAAGCCCCTTCCCCATACGTGGGAACTTAAGGATTTTGGAACTTCTCCGTAGGGTACGCATTGTA